>JALSMB010000018.1 GCA_026988025.1 Candidatus Altimarinota bacterium
GATTTACATTTTTTACAGGTTTTATGACTATTTTTATTTCACATAGATAAAAAATAAGGAGTATTTGGCTTTATTATACCAAATACTCCTTATTTTAGCCACACACTTTTTACCATTATGCCAAAAAATATAACTTTTAAAGTTATATTTTTTTTAACCAAAGACTTCTTCAAATCATTTTTCTGGTTCATTATAAATACTTAATACCTTATCTTTAATTAACCAAACTTTATTACTTATTGATTCTAATAAATCTCTATCATGAGAAACAATTATAGTTGTTCCATTAAATCATTCTAACATCTTTTTAATTACTTCTTTTGAATGTAAATCTAGATGATTTGTTGGCTCATCCATTACTATAATATGTGGTTTTACTAATAACATCTTAGTTAAAGCAACTTTAGCTCTTTCTCAACCTGATAATGTTGAAATTTTTTGATCTACTTTATCTCATGTAATTAAAAGTCCTCAAAGAATAGTTCTTATTTCTTTTTCATTTTCATAATTTTTACCTAATTCTGAAATAATACTTATTTCTGGGTTTAGATCTTCTAAAACTTGAGAATATGAACCTATTTTAATTGTTTCATTTATACTTGCTATTCAATCAAGTGGTTTTAATTCTCATAATATTGTTTTTAGTAATGTTGTTTTACCAGCTCAATTTTCTCAAATAATTCAAATTTTATCACTCTTATATACTTCTAGATATTCTGGTAATGTAACTATGGGATATTTGTATCAAACTTCAATATTTTCTAGTTTCATTATTACTTCAGGTAACCTTTTATCTGAATTTATTGAAATCATTTTAACAACTGACTCATTCTCTGGTTTTGTCAGTATATCTATCTTTGCTAATGCTTTTATTCTTGATTGAACACTACTTGCTTTTGCTGAATTTGCTCTAAATTTATTTATATAATCATTTTCTTTATCTATACCTCTTTTTTGATTTGTATAGTTTTTCATTTGCGTATTAAAACGTATTTGTTTCTCTTCTAAATATTCTTCATAATTACCTGGATAATTATTTATTTTCATTCCAGAAATCTCAGCTATTTTTGTTGAAGTATTATTTATAAACCTAATATCATGTGAAATCGAAAGAATTGATTTTTTCCAATTATTACAGAATTTTTCTAGAAATATTATTCAATTTATATCTAAATGATTTGTTGGTTCATCTAATATTAATAAATCTACTTCTTGAATTAAAAATTTAGCAATTTGAACTTTAGTTTGTTCTCAACCTGATAATTTAAGCACATTAAAATCCATTTGTTCATCGGAAAATCAAAAATATTTAAGTATTTCTGTTTGTAATAAATGTTTTTTAAATCAATCTATTTCAATTAATTCTTTATTTAATAATTCTACTTCTTCCCATGATTCTGGATTTAATTGTATTTCATTTAATCTATTTATTTTTTTATTTATTTCAGGAAATAACTCCAACATTTCCTCTTTTAGTGTATTATTCTCTGATTTCCAAAAAAGATCTTGAGAAAGATATCATATTTTAACTCATGGAGCTATATCAATAATACCATCTATTATTTCTTCTTTTCATATAATCATTTTTAATAGTGTAGTTTTTCAACAACCATTTTTTCATATAAGAGCTATTTTGTCAGTTTTATTTATTTTTAATTCAGCATTATCGAATAGATAAGTCTGCTCTATATTTTTATATAATTTTTTAATATTTATTAAACTAGACACTATCTTTGTTTTTCATTCAAATAGATATTTAGGAATAGTCTCAAGAGAATATTCTTTATTATTTAATTTTTCTATTTTTGTTATTTTATCTAATTCAAATTCAGAAGTTATATATTTTGTAACTCTTTTAATTTTTGTCTCTTCTTTGATTTTAACTGGTATAGTATCATAAAAATCTTGACATAATTCTTCTAATTCATAGTAATTGAATTCATTATGCTGAGATAAAACTTTGCTTATTATTTTTTCAAACATTTGATTTTTTAATATATATTGTTTTGATTATAAGTTTAAATAATTTAAAAGCTAGTTTATGTATAGGTTTTCATGTTTTTATTTTTAGAATAAAAGAACCTTACTTAGTTATTTAAAGGTTTTTTTAGAATTTTTTATTCTTAAATTCTTGCATTACTTCATTTCTTTTTTCCTTAATATTTTTATTTTTTAGGTTTTTAGAAGATCATCTATAATTACTAATATTTGATATGATCAGAGGGATTTTTTTTATTTCATCTTTTTTTGTACTTTTTTGAATCTTATCTAATAAATAATTGCAAAAATCAATAAAATTATTATATATATTTCAATTTATAGATTTGAGATATGTTTCAGTTATTATTTCGTTTTCTAATGGCTGTTTTTCATTAAAATTATTATATATATTAGAAAAATCTATATTAACAATTATTTCATCAATTGACCTTTTTACATAGATTTTATTTCAATCTATTGGTTTTTTAGGTCTCTTAGCACGTGTAAGATAAAAAAAATCTGGTTTTTCCATATGTAATATATATTAAATATTAAAACTATTATAATTTAAAAATTGAAATGTCAAGTTTTAAGTTTTTAACAATAAAACAAAATCTATATTGCATTTTTAATAATTTATGTAATATAATATGTAATTAATTTATAATAAATACATATGGCAAAAACATATATTGATGGTACAAGCTGTAAAGCTATTAATGGGCAATTTGGTGAATTTTTTAACATTAGTGTTAATATTGAAAAATTACAAGCTTATGCAAATGAAAAAGGTTATGTAAATATGACTATGAGTAAAAGAAGGGAAGTAGGTCAATATTGAGATACTCATTATTTTACATTAAATGAATACAATCCAGAAAATAGTGGAGCTACTGAAACTAATAACTCTAGTGATAAAGCTTGAGATATATCAGTTGAAGATATTCCATTTTAGCTTAAAAAAGAAGATTAATATTATCAATAATATTAATCTTCTTTTTTAATAATTGTATCTATTTTACTTTTAGTTTTATCTATATCTTTTTCTATTATATCTGTTCTATTTATATTGTTAATAAAGTTATTCAGAAATACTCATCAACTCATATTAATTTCATTTATCGCTTTAGAATCCCTTATTACTTCTATACATACATGATGAGGTTTATCATTTTTAAGAATAATTTTTTTTATAGTTATTATATCTCATTTTTTAAAAGTACCTTCTTTTATTCATAATGCTGTAACTTTATTTTTTAATTCAAAAGAGTATCATTCTCATAGATTTGATAATGTTTTTCTTTTTGAATAATTTATTTTATCAAATTTTCACATACATTTATATTATACTTATATTTTTATAACAATAAAACTTTATACATGAATGTCAATTTATTTTATTAATATTATTTTATTAACATTAATTCTTGTATTTAGCTTCTTATTTAATACAATATTTAATATAATAAATAATAAAAAAATATGACAATAATTGAAGATAAACTTTTACTAGCTACTAAAAATATATTAGAAAAAAGTCTTACTATAAAAAAGAGTCCATATTGTGATAATGAAATCATTTTAATTTATGATTTAGAGTCTCCACTTTCAAAACTTATAGCTGAAGCTTATATTCAAAATTTAAAAAATATAAATTCTGAAATTATAGATATAAATACTGTAAATAAAGATGAGCTTATTAAAAGACTTTGGGCATTAAAAGAGTTTTCTACTGTTATATTGGTACAATCAACGAATTTCAGATTAGATAATTTCAGAATAAGATTACAGCTTCATAATAACTGAGTAGGTTGTCTAGAACACAATCATCTTCAATATATGAAAGATGATGAATATGAAAATTATGCTGATGCTATTGAATATAAAACTCCTTATTATGATAAGTTATCATTAAAATTAAAAGAAATATGTGATAATGCTGAAACTTTAAAAGTAATTTGTCATGATTGAAGTGTTTTAAATATTGAATGATGATTTGATAGTATGAAACAAAATACATGAAATTATGAATGAAAAAAAAGATGATGAACATTACCTGTTTGAGAGAACTTTAATGAAGCAACCGATTTTGATTGAGTTAATTGAGAGCTTTCAATATTAATATATCCTTGAATGGATTTTCAAATAAAAAAACCTGATAAGGTATTTAAGATAAAAATAGAAAAATCTTTTATTACTTGTAATGATATCAATGCACCAAAAGAATTTATTGAATTATTAGAATTAATAAAGGCTTCTGAAAATAATGAAGTTATGTTAAGAGAATTATGATTTTGACTTAATTCAAATATTACTAATAATAAACAATTAGCAGATGTTAATTTTTTTGAAAGAAAAGCTTGATTTCATGTGTCAATATGAAAAAAACATCAAATATATAGAAAAAAATTACATAAATCAATAGTTCAAAGATACCATATAGATATATTTCCAGATATTAAGGAAATTTATGTATGAAATATAAAGATTTTTGAAAATGATAAATATATAATATAATAATATGAATGATAAAATTAAAAAAATAATTAATGATACTTTTAATAAAAAAGAAGATTTTAGTGTAGAATACGAAAAATTTAAAAAAAGACTTGATAATAGAAAAAATGAGTTAGCAAAAGAATATGAATGAATAAAAAGTAAATATGAAAATAAAAAGAATGAATTATCAAAAGAATATGAAAAATTTAAAGAAAAATATGAATTTAGAGTCGAGTGAAGAAAAATAATATGGAATAAAGAAAGAAATGCTGAATTAAGGAAAGATAAAAAATCAGCATGGGACTCAGTTTTTTCAGCTACAGTTAGAGAAATCTTATCTTTTCCATTTATATGGATGATGTTAATTCCAGCATTTTTTTTAGATATATGTATGTTTATTTATCAAAATACCGCGATTAGGTTATACAAAATACCTTTAGCAAAAAGGAGTGATTATATTGTATTTGATAGATCACAATTAGCATATTTAAACTGGATACAAAAAATTGATTGTATTTATTGTTCATACTTTAATTGATTAATGCAATATTCAGTTGAAGTAGCTTGAAGAACTGAAAAATACTGGTGTCCAATTAAGCATGCTACAAAAAAACATTGAACACATGATTGGGAAAAACACTTTGCAGATTATTGAGATTCTAAGGAATTTAAAAAAGTATTTACAAATACTGAATGTTATAAAGACAAAAAATGAGATTAATATATATTAATCTCATTTTTTGTCTTTATAAGTATCTTAAATTCATCTAAATCTAAGATCTCATTAGATCAGGAAACAATCCTAGCTATACTCTTTTCATCTAATAAATTAAAATTTATTCTATATAATATTTCATTTTTTATTTTAGTATTATTTAAATATTCTGGATTATTAATAAAAAATACTATTAATTGTGAAAATTTTTGTACAGAGATTGATGATAGATTATTATAATCATCTTCTTTTATCTTTTTTAAAAATCTTTCAATTTTTTTATTTAAAATTACTTTATTATGTTTTTTTTCTAACTCTATAGTTTTTTCGATACTAGAATTAATATTTAAGACGATCTCTCTTATTTGATTTTTATTATAAATTTCATCTTTTTTATCTCTTATCCAAGCTTTTTGCTGTCTATGATTAATCAAATCTGCATATCTTCTTATTGGTGATGTAAAATGTCAATAAAAATTTTCTCATAATCAATAATGATATCAATTTCTGAAATTATAAAATGCTCTTTCTATTATTTTATTAGATGTTATTTTTCATTTTAATTCAGGCATATGTAATCTAAAAATACCATTAATCCTTTCTTTAAAATTAATTTTTGCATTTTCTATATTTGATAATATTGCAAATTCCTGAATAATAAAACTTGGTATACTATGATTACTAAGTGATTGTTCTTCATTTAAATTTAAAGTAACTTTTTCTTTAAAATCATTTTTTCATCAATATCAAAGTCTTTTTCTATATAGATTTTTAGCAATTTTATGAAAAAGGTTTAAGTCGTTATGATAGTCTTCTCAATAATTATTAAAATGTTTATTAAATTGTTCATAGTTGAATCTATTTTTATTATGAAAAACTGATTCAAAGATTTCTGAATAAGTAACGTCATAATTATTATCTAGATCTACTCTGGTTGTTAATGTTAATCTTTTTGTATCATGATTCAATGAAGCTAAATCTGTACTTATTTCACTAGGAAACATATGATATGCATGATTATTTATATATACACTTGTTGCTCTTGAATATGCTTCATAATCTAATTTTTCTCATGGTTTTATTATTTCAGATATATCAGCTATAGATATAAAAAGGGAATATCAATTTTTTGTTTTTTCTGCCCATATTCAGTCATCCAAATCTTTAGAACTTTCTTTATCTATTGTTATACCTTCTATGTATTCTCTTTTAGGGGCTTCATCAATATTTAATCAGTTTAATACTTTATTTTTTAATAATTCAGCTTCAAGTCTAATTTCTCTAGAATGATTTTTTATCTCTGTTATTATATATGGTTTTTCTAATCTCATATTATTTTTTTAATCAAAATATATTTATTGAATTTTTAAATATTTCATTTGAACAATCCTCTCATCTAAGCTCATTAATTTTTTTAATTATAAATTCTATATATATAGGTTCATTTTCTTCTTTTCATCTATATGGTGTTGGTGTTAGATATGGACTATCAGTTTCAGCTAATATATGTTTAATATCTATATTTTTAGCTGTTTCTTGGATATCTGGTGCTGATTTAAAGGTTATTATACCTGAAAAACTTATTTTACAATTTGGAGAAAAATTTATTAATTTGTTTGCGTATTCTAAATTTTCTGAATAACAATGAAAAATAAAATTTTTAAAATTTAATTCTTTTAGTATTTCCAATATATCATCTTTCGAATTTCTATTATGTATTATAATTGGTAGTTTATATTTTTTAGCAAGAATAATTTGAGCTTTGAAAAAATCTTTTTGTATTTTCTTTTTTGACTCTATTATTTTATTTTTGGATTCTATGTCTAATTCAGATATAGAATCATCTTTATATAACCAATAATAGTCTAATCAACACTCTCATATTGCTACTATCTTATTATTTCATTTTAATATTAATTCTTCCAGTTGTTGTAGTGTATTATTTAAATCTAAATCATATACATCACATGGATGAATTCAAATACTACAATATACTCATTCGTATCCTTCACTTAATAGTATACTTTTTTTGCTCGTCTCTATATTTGTTCATACTATAGTCATATACGTTCATCATTTTTGAAAAAATGATTGTATTACCTCATTTTGAGATTTAGTATTATTTAAATATGGATGACAATGTGTATCAAATATCTTATTCATTTTTTATTATTAAATTTTATAAAAAATATCTCTATATATAGAGATATTAAAAGGTCATTCATGATGTAGTTAAGCTATATTGATTTGAATTAATATCTTTAAAATTAGCATTAAGTATATTTATGTTTTCTATTTTATTTATTTTTTTATTAATAATTAGGTTTATTATTTTGTCTGTTTTATTAATATCTACTGGTTTATCAAAAGTTAATATAATTGAATTTATTCATGGTGTATTTGAAATATTTATAACGTTAGCTATTTCTGATTTAACATCATCAATATTAATATTATTCGGATTATATGTAAGACTAAGTGATAATGATGTTACTTGTTTTATATCAATACCTGAATTAATATAAATATTATCCTCACTTTTATCTATATATAAATTAGATTTTTCTTGATTTAATTCTGAATTTAAAACACTAGTTTTTAAATTTTTTCAAATATCTGTATTATCAAAAAATAATAGATTTATTCAAAATGCTAGAATAAGACTTGTTAATATAATACTTATATTACTAATTGATTTATTTTTTTTGTATTTTTTAAGTATATCTTCCATATAAATAAAATTAAAAAGTATTTTCTTTATATTATAAAGAAAATACTTTTTGTAAAGCTATTTTATTGTATTTATAAGCATAATTTCTAGTCATTTTTTAATTTGATCTATTTTTCTCATTACAATTAATAGCTCATCATTAGAAACTTTAATTACATTAGTTGATGTATTAATTATTTTTATAATATTATAAAAATTTTCTATTTCATTCTTTAATGATTTATTATTTTTAATTAATACTATTATTGTTTCTATACTTCTTATTCTTGATTTAAATTTATTTATATTAATTTTTATATCTTTTATTTTCCCACTATTAATTGTTTCTTTTATTCTATTACTACTAATATTTTTTAATTCTATCTCTAGTTTAGTTTGTTTATCAAAACTATTTTTACTTTCATCTAATAATGATGATGTTATTAAATCTGTATTTAATAGAGATTTAAATCATATTTTTATTAATTGATTATTTATTTCACTTTTATTTGATTGATATTTTATTTCTGTTCATTTAATAGATTTTGATAATGGTTCTATTTTTTTTCTATATTCTTTTATCTGTAGAGTTTTTTTCTCTATGATTTTTTCCAATTTTATCTCTTCATTTATTAATATTTTTAAATTTGATGATAATTTAACTATATCAATAGGTGTTTTAATGTAAGAAACTTTAATTTTTCTATTTGATTTTCATATTTCTTTTAAAAAGTCTATTGTTTTGTTTGGTAATTTTGATGAATTATTTTTAAATATATTTATTAATTGATTAATTAAATTTTGTATAATGTTTTCTTTTATTTTATTATTATATTTTACTATTAATTTCTTTTTAATCACTTGAATAACTAATTCATTTACATTTCATTCAAATATAAATAATTTATTTAATAATTTATTTATATATTTATTTGTTACAGAATTATATAAATTTTCTATATTTATTAAGTTTGTATAAATATCATTTTTATTTAAATTTAAATGCTCATCACTAATACTTTCTATTAAATCAGTTTCTATATCTTTATTTAATATCTTACTATCTATTAAATTATTATATATATTATCAAATAACAATATTTTGCTATATCAAAAATTATCTCTTAATATTTTTCATGATAAAGCATTAACTATTTCATTATCTAAATCAAATTTTAACTTTAGGATATTATTTAATTGCTCATGTAAGTAACTTTTATATCATAAAGTTAAAATACTTACTATTTGGTCAAGATGTAGTTTTTTGTAATTTATATCATTAATTGATTGATTTATTAGTTGTTTTATTGACTCATCCTTTCATATATATTCTAATATTAATGTATCAATTTCATTTCAAACATATCAATTAAATCTTTTTTCATTTATTGTACTGTTTTGTGATTGTATTTTTCTTTCTTTTTTTCAAGTATCAGTTATAAAAATATTATTTGAATGGATTAATACTACTGATACATTATTTGTTATTTTTTTAAATTCTTCTTTTATTAGTTCTTTTTTTTCTTCTTTTGAGTATTTATTTGATATAATTGATAGTATATGTTTAGATATATCTTCTTTTAATTTATATACATGTCTTCATTCTTGATTTTCATTTATTTTTTCTGATATATTTGTACATTTCAAAATACCCATAATACTATTCTTTATATCTATTAATTCACTTTGCGAATCAACCATAGATATATTTTCTTCAATAGTTATTATAGGGGATTTCTTTACTTTTTCACTTATGTAAGTTATTTCTATAGCTTTTTTTGAACTCATCTTACATTAATTAAAATACCAATAATATTTTAACATATTATTGGTATTTTTGTCAATTTATAAGGAATATTTTATAATAATCAATGATTTATTAATGTGTCTATTTGGGTTTTATTTAGTATCTTTTCTAATTCATCAGTATTTACTCATTTAATTTTTTCTATATTTCAGTATTTATTTAATATTTTCTTTCTTGTTTTAGGTCAAAATCAAGGTAATTCTTCTAATATATTTTTTTTCATAGATTTTATTCTCATATCTCTATTGAATGTAATTGCAAATCTATGTGCTTCATCTCTTATTTTTTGTACTAATCTTAGTTCATTACTATTTTTATCTAAAATAATTGGTTTAGATTTTCACGGCAAATATAATTCTTCTTCACGTTTTGCTATTCAAACTACCTGTATTTCTAAATTAAACTCTTTAATTATTTCAACAACACTACTTAATTGTCATTTTCAACCATCAATTATTATAAGATCAGGTATATTTGATAGTTTTTCGATTTCTTTTAACCTCCTAGTCATTACTTCTCTCATGGAATTGAAATCATCTATTTTTTGTTCTTCTAATGTTTTAATCTTAATTTTTTTATATTTAGATGTGTTACTTTTTCAGTTTTCAATAATACTACGACTTGCTACAGTGTGATTTCATGAAATATGGGAAATATCATTACATTCAAAAATTATATTTTTATTTATTTCTTTGTATCAAAGTATATTTAGTAAGGATTTCATTGTTGATTTCGTAAACCATTTAGTACTTAATGAATCTAGATATGCTTTATAAGCATATTCATAAATATTTCTATAGCACATATCAAGTAAATCTTTTTTTGTTCATTTTTTAGGAGTTTCTGTTCTTATATTTTGAAATAAATCTTCTTTTAACTCTATTTTTAATGTTGTAACTAATATAGGTTTTTTACTTTCTTTTTCAATTAATAAACTATTTAAATAATTTAATTTCACAAAATCAGTTAATATTTTTTCAATATCCTCATCTAAATTATTTTTTATTTCATAAGGATAAAATCATAATATTTTACTGTCTCTAATTTGAATTTTTCATATATATGTTTTATCAAATTTTTCTATATAATTTATTATATCAAAATCTCATCTAACTCAATCTCTAACTATTTGTTTTTCAGTTAACACGGCTATACTATCTATTTGATTCTTTATAATATCAGCTCTTTCAAATTCATGATTATTTGCATATGACATCATTTGAGCTCTTAAGTCTGATAGTACATTATTATAATTTCATTTTAAAAAATCTTTTATTTTTTCTAATTTACTTAAGTACTCTTTTTTAATTTTTAATAAATTATTTTCAGAAGTATTTCAATTAAATAAATATTTATCTAGGTTATATGAATTTTGAGTTTTAAAAAAATTATATTCTCATATTCAATATCAAAATACTTTCTTTAAAACTTTTAAAATATTATCAATATCATTACTGCTTATATATGGTCAATAAAATATTCATTTTCAATTTTTTATTCTAGTTCTAATTATTTTAGGGAAGTCTTCATCGGTGATTTTTATATAATTATGATTTTTACCATCTTTCATTAGTATATTATACTTTGGTAAATTATCTTTTATTAAATTGGTTTCTAATATTAGACTCTCAGTTTCATTATTTGTTAGAATTACTTGAATATCAGAAATTAATCCTACCATTTTTTGTTTAGCAAAATTTAATTTCGATTTACCATTAAAATATGAATGAACTCTTGATTTTAAGTTAATAGATTTTCATATATATATAATTTTTCAATTTTTATCAATAAATTTATATATTCATGCTTCTTTAGGAATTGTATTTAATATTTTTTTTATATTAGTTCACATTTTTATTTAATTAATTATCTTAAATCTATTGTTCATTCTTTTTTCTCGATTTTTTTTATTATTTTATTTATTTCTTCCTTATTTTCATCAGTATTAATTTTATTGTGAAGATAATTTTCTACAACTCATGATAGTGCATCCATTATTATATCATGCTTTCAATCATCGTTTAATTGTTTTTCATTTATTTCATCATCTATTTCTTCAATTAAATTTAATCAATCATATGGATTTATTGCATTAAATAATGTTATAGAATCATCTCAAAATTTATGTATAACTAAGTTTCATTTATTGAAAATTTTATCTAATATTCAATCTTGTTCTACTTCCATTCATTCAATTTTATCATAATCAATTGATAAAGAATCAGTCTTAAATAATGCCCATTCAAGTGAAACAATCGAATTATTAGTTACTATCCATACATCATTATACCAATTAAATACTTCATAAATAGTTTTTATAAACACAAATATTAGTAAAGATTCTAGATAATAAAAAGGAATTAAATTTTGAATTAACTCAGAATAAAAATACATAAATGAAGGAAGTATTGCTCACATAGAAAGCCACAAAAAAATCTGAGCAAAAATATCTATAAAGTGAATATGTATAATTCATTTTATTTCTTGTCACTCAGTTATATATTTATTAAAAAAGGATGTTTCAAATTTATTCATAAAATTATTTTAATTTTAACATTACTGGACAATGATCAGATCACATTACATCAGTCATATAGTTAATATCCTCAATATTTTCTATAAAATCCTTATTTACTACAAAATAATCTATTCTCCATCATACATTGTTAGCTCTCGCTCAAGCTCTATAACTCCACCATGAATAAGTATCTAATTTTGTAGGATTAAAATATCTCCAAACATCAATATTTCAATCATCAATTAATTCACCAATTTTTTCTCTTTCAATTGGTAAAAATCAAATAGATTTTATGTTTTGTTTAGGTCTTGCTATGTCAATTTCCGTGTGACAAATATTGAAGTCTCAAGTCATAATTATATCTTTTCACTCTTTTTTTAATTTTCTTGAATAACTAATTAAGTGATTATAAAAATCTAATTTATATGATACCATTTCAGTTCCATCTGCTCTTGTTCATCAATTTGGAAAATAACCATTAAATAAAACTATATTTTTTCAATTTCTTTTGAACTCAATTTCTGTTACTCTTCAATCAGCATGAAAATGTTCCATTTCATTAAAATGATTTTTAGTGCTTATTATTTCTATATTTTCTTTGTAGAAAATAACAGTTCACGCGTATCATGCTCTTTCTCATGTATGCCATATATAATTATATCATTCTAATTCTCAAACATCTTTCAGGAATTGTTCTTCGAATGCCTTAGTTTCCTGAAGACATAATATGTCAGGATTTTCATTTTGTACAAATTCTTTAAATCATTTTTTTGCAACTGCTCTTATTCAATTTACATTCCAGGTAATTATTTTCATTTTTTTAATTTAGTTAATATTTTATTTTATTTTAGCTTTTGATAAGAAAAAGTAAAGTTTTTATTATCTTAATTTTATTCTTGAATTTATAATTTTTTAATTATAATATTTTATATTTATTATTAATTATAGAAAATGACTAACGAAGAAAAAAATAAAATAGAAGAAGAAGATATTATTGAACAAATGGAAGATGAAATTGAAGAACTTGAAAATAAGGAAGGTGATATTAATGAGGATAAAATTGATGAATCATTATCAGTTGAAGATGAATCTTATAAAGATAAATTAGCTAGAACTATGGCAGATTTTGATAATTTTAAAAAAAGAACAGATAGAGATAGGTCTGATATGATATTTTTTTTAAAACAAGATATTTTTAAAAAGATTTTACCTAGATTAGATGATTTAGATAGAATAATAAAAAATACACCTGATGAATTAATTAATAATGCATTATTTGAATGAGTAAAATCTATGCAATCTAAATTAGTTGATGATTTAGAAAAAATGTGAGTAAAACCATTTGAATCACTTTGAAATGAAGTTAATCCTGATATGCATGATGTTATGACAACTATTCCAGGTAAAAAAGACTGAATAATTTGTGATGAATTTGAAAAATGATACATGTTAAATGACAAAGTATTAAGGCATGCTAAAGTTGTAGTATGATCAGGTGATTAATATATTATAAATTATAAATAACTAAAATCAATAGATTTTAGTTATTTATAATTGCAATTTTGTTTATGTAAATATAATATTCACACTTATTTTTATATAATATTTATATGAAATTTATAAAGAACATATTTTTAATGTTCATATCAATAATGTTTTTTTCAATTTTAGGATTAGAAGTAAATGCTTCTAATTCTTTTTCTGAATTAGAAACAAAAATCACAATTGAATCTAATAGTTCAAAAATAAAGAAAATGCAATTAGCATTAACTGAGTTTTGATTATATTCATGAATAATTGATTGAAAATATAGTAGTGTAAAAAACTCACTTTTAAGCTATCAAAAAAAGACATGATTAATTAAAAATGACTGGGATTATTGAGCTTGATATTTCTGAGTACAAACATTAAAAGCTTTAAAGGAAGATTTTCCAAATATTTTTAATGAGATATCACAGAAGTATTTAAAAATGGATAAACCTTCTTCAAATGTAAGATATTTTTTCTTAACTGCATATTATTCACCTTTACCTTGACAAAAAAGATATACTACTTGATCATATTATTGAGATATTAGATTAAATTGATGATGAAAAAAAACAGCATCATGAAAAAAAGTTTTTGAATGAATATTAGCATGACCAAGAAATTATAATTATTGAACTAAAATTGAATTTGAATGATTGGGTGTATGAGTTGTAGAGGATAGAGGATGAGCAATTGTTAATAAATGAGAAAGATGACATGAATACGATAGAATTGATGTTTGGATGTGATATTGAGATGAATGATTGGAAAGGGCATTAAAATGGTGAAAAAGAAAAGTTAAATGAAAAGTAGTACCTGAAACTAGAGCTTTAACTATGCAATTTGGTAATTCAGTAGTTAATAAATATAAAAACTTAACAGTTAATGCTGAAAATCCTAAAAAAGATAATGTAATAAAATTACAAGAGTTATTAACTAAAGTTAAAATATATTCTTGAACTATAGATTGAAAATTTAATAGTGTAAAAAATGAATTAATAAAATACCAAATAGATAAAAAAATTATTAGTTCTAGGAATTCTGATAATGCATGATATTTTTGAAATAAAACTTATGTAGCATTAAGGAAAGATTTTTGATGAGATATTTTTAAGAATAGAAAAAATAAATTAGATGAAGATGTTATATTATCTAAAGATATAAGAGATAAATTAGATAAAATTCATATTAGAATTACAAATGTTATTAATTCTAAATATTGAAAAAACACTGTTAGAGCCATTAAATATAGAAAAGATCTAAGATTAGCTATAGATTATCAAACAAAAAAAATAAAAAATAATTTAAGGAAAAGACAACTTAAATACTTAAAATCTATTATTTAAAATTAATTATATTTATAAGTCAAGTATTATTTTTAGTACTTGACTTTTTTTTATGGTAAAATATTAAGGATATTAAGTAAAAATACAAAAATGAAAAAAAATATTTTAATTATTTTATTTGCTATATTGGCATATTTAAATTTTATAAATAATACTAATGCGTCTAATAATGACGTAAAATTTATTGTAACTGCTTATTATTCTCCATTACCTGATCAAGAGCAATATTCTTATAGTGTTTATACTAAGAGACAAAGAACATATGAAGAGGAAAAAAGATTACAATGAGAATGAATAAGAGGGGCATCATGAAAGAAAGTATTTTCTTGAATGTTAGCTGCACCAAAAAATTATAAATTTTGAACTAAGATTTATTTAGAATGATTAGGTGTTGGAGAAGTTGCAGATAGATGATGAGCAATTGTAAATAGATGAGTCAGAGGACATTCATATGACAGAATAGATGTTTGGATGTGATATTGAGACGAATGATTAAGAAGAGCTTCTTTTTGGTGAAAAAGAGAAGTTAAATGAAAATTTCTTAGTAATGATAATGTAGTTAATCTTAATTATTCACAAATACCTTTAGTTAATTTTAAATATAAAAATAAAATAAAAAAAATTTATAATAAAGAAATTGATATTTTTACTAAAAAAATCACTAAAAATAATGAATATAAAAAATTACAAGAAGTACTAAAGGAATTATGATTATATAAATGATTAATTGATTGAAATAATAAAAAAATAATTGATACAATTTATAATTTTCAATTATCAGAATGAATTATTAAGTCTATGTATAGTAATTGAGCATGAAATTATTGACCAATTACAAGAAAAGCATTAAAAAATAAATATGATGCATACAAAGTTAGAAAAAACAATGAAAGAATTAGATTAGCTAATTTAGAAAAGAAAAAAGAAGAAGAAAAATTAAGAGAAAAAGAAAGAATAATTAAATATAAAAAAATAGAAGAATTATCATTTAATATGGCTACTTCAAAAATTCAATTAATTTGAAGTCCAAGGTTTGGTGAAGTATCAACTAGTGTTAGAGAGTTACAAAAAACTTTAAAAGAATTATGATATTTTAATTATAACGATACAGCTATTTATTGAAATATAACTAAAAATAGTATTATTGCATATCAAATTGATAGAAAAATTATAAATACAAAAAATGAATTGTGAGCTTGAATTATATGACCAAAAACTAGAAAAGCTTTAAAAAATGATTTAAAAGAGCAATTTTTGAAAGAGATAACAAAAAAAGAAAACACTATAACTAATATATAATTATAGTGTTTTCTTTTTTCATTTTCAGTTCTTTAATTTCTTTAATAGTTTTATTGTTTTTTCAATTAATAAATTTAATAATTTCTAGTATATTACTTTCATTTAATCAAATAGTGGATTTTCAGTTTGAAATATAAAAAATATGTCTAATTATTTCTTTTTGTAAAAGAGATGATAGTTTATTAAAATCTTTTATGTAAAAGTAACCATTAATTGATAAGGTGTTTATTTTATATTTACAACTATTAAATATAAGAATTCATTGTTCAGTTAAAAACTTTTCTATCTCTATATCTATAAAATCTTTTACCTCTTCTAAATAACTACTTAAATTATTTATATTTTGTTTGTAGTTTGAATTTATCTTTTCAAATTGAGGAATTATATCATGCCTTAGTTTGTTTCTAGTCAATTTTGTATCAAAGTTTGTATTATCTATCTTATATTCTAATTTATTAATATCTAAATAGTCTAATATTTCAGATTTTTCAAGATTTAATAATGGTCTCAGTATTGATCCTGATTCTTCTTTCATATTAATTAATCCAGTAAGTTTTGTTCATCTTACTAGATTAAAAAAGAAAGTTTCTATTTTATCATCTAAATGATGACCGGTAATTATTTTATCTGCTTCATAAATATTTAAAATAGCATTTAAAAATGCATATCTTTTTTCTCTTGCTACTTCTTCCAATCATTTACTAGGGTAAAATTGATCTCTTATTTTTTTTATTTCACAATCTGCTATTTCGATAGTAAATCATTTTTCTTTAGCTAAGTTTTCAATCCATTTTTCTTCTTGATCTGCTTCTTTTCTTAATTTATGGTTAAAATAACAAACTACTAAATTATTTTTATATTTAGTTTCCAGTATTTTGTACAATAAAAACATACTATCTGGTCATGTAGAACAAGCTAGTATTATTTTTTCATCTTTTTTGTAATGTTTAGTTAAAAAACTATTAATGTCAATATTCATATTATATTATTTTTTGTTTTTTGTATTTCTTAGTATAAAATACTATAGTATAAGATTTTTGTATTTTATTCTTATTGGTATTTAAAGCAAAAGAAAATACATTTATTAATTAACTAACATAATATGAAAAAAAGATTACTAATAGCTTTTTCAATAATAACTTTGTTTTTTTTAACTATAAATGTTTATGCGTATACAATAGATGATTGAGCTACTAAAATAGAAACTGTAATAAATAATTTAGAATGAACAGATTATACATTTAAATATAATTCATGATCAAGTGCAAAGGCTAGTTATCATGTTTTTTATAAATGAAAAATGATTTGATATATATATGCGACAAAAGATTGAATTACTTTATGAGAATGATGGGATTCTAAGTGAGAATTAGGAATATTTTTTAATCAAAAAGATTTAACGATAGATGAGATTATAAATAGATTTTTTACTGATAAAAATCCTTTATGAGAATCAGAAAGGTCTGATATTAGATACTCTTGTAGTTGAGATACAAAAGAATTTTTCAAATGCTTATGAAATTATACAAATAAGAATAAAAATTCGTCATGAGAAATATATTTATTTGATTGAGATGTTAAAAAAAATATAAATATTACTTTTTGAGATAATATTGTATATGAAAGTATTGATGTTAGTTGAACAAAATTAACGTGCAATATAGATAATGATAAAAAAATCAATTTAATAGATACTTTGTCAAAATGGGAAGAATGAGCATTTAGTAATAAAGATTTCAATTATGCTTCATGTACAAGTTCAAATATTAATTCATTAAATAAAATATCTGAGTCTGAATTAAATAATTTAGAATTTTGATCTGATGTATTATGATTAGATATTGAATGATTATTGAATCAAGTTCCTAAATCTGAATTAAATAATTTAAAATTTTGAACAGATACATCATGATTAGAGCCTGAATGATTTAATAATAATAATAATAATAATAATAATAATAATAATAATAATAATAATAAATATTCAGATAATTTAAAACCAACTTACAATGATTGATTAAAAATCATTAATGATATTAAAAATAGAATTGTATTAATTGATGAAAATATAAAAGATAAATCATTAAAAGAAAGAATGCTTTTATATAGAAAAATGTGGAATAAAACAAAAGTGGAGTTAAATAATAGTGGAGATAAAAGTGAAATAGAGTTATTGAAAGGAAAATATTTATATAAAAGTATAGAAAATAAATATAAAATATTATTTAAAGAATACGTACTAAGTAACAATAACGATATTATATATAATAATACAACAATTACAGATTCTAATCTAGATAAAGACAAAGACAAAATTAATTTTAATAGTAATATTAATTCTAATTTAGAGAATACTGTTGGTGATAAAATAAACGTAAATGAAAAATTACTACCTGATAATATATTAAATAATTTTGTGATATTATTTGATAGTATTAAAAAGAAATACAATGATAAATGATATTTTAATGATATTGAAAAAAATAGAATGAATGATTTATTTAATAGAGTTGATACTGAAGGGAAATATAAATGAATAGATGATTATTTTTCGAATAATAGCAATATATTGAATGATCAATATAATATTGAATTACTTCAAAAATTAATGATTATTACATGTAATATATAAAAAACAATGAATATTTATTCATTGTTTTTTATATTAATTTATTTCTTTTACTTACAAATTCTATAAAATTGTCATCTGGAGCAATTTTATTTAATATCTCTTTTCAACATAAATTGCATTTATGCTTAATCATATTTCATTTATTTTTTTTATAATCTATATCTATAGGTATCATTAATCATAAGCATTTTGAATTTCTATCTCATGGAAATTTGTCATCTAAATGTTTTGAATGTAAACATTTAGGACAATGGTTTCTAGCTGATCATTCTGGATGTTTTTCTATATGAAAATTACAATTTTCACATATAAAACTTTCGTTTATCATTTTAAATCACATAATATTTATTTTGTTATTTTTGTAATATATAGAATATTATTCAAATTACTCATGTAATTAATCATATTAACCGTATTCTAAATACTACATTTTCTTCACTCCATCAAATAGCTTCTAGATGATGATGAAAAGGAG
>JALSMB010000019.1 GCA_026988025.1 Candidatus Altimarinota bacterium
TAAAATTAGTCTTCATAGAGGGCTAAAAAAAGAGAGAAAAGTGAAACTCACTTTATCTCTCTTACATGGTAAAATTTAATCATCTCAGCCACACACTTTTTACAATTAAGCCTAAGTTTTTTTATTTCAAATTATATTTTAATAATAGTATTGTCCTATAATATAAATTATTATATAAGTTTAATTTTTTTCTTTCTGAAGCGGATAATAATCCTTTTTTATTTAGTATATTAATTTTTCATTTTAATAATTTTTCTAATTTATTTAATGTGTCAATATTTTTTTCATATCTTAATTTTTTGAATATTAATACAATTTTATTTTTGATTTCTTTTCAATAATCTTTTTCTATTTTAAGGTTTGTGATACTAATTTCCTTATATAGTTTATGATCTAAACTAATAGCATTTGATGTATTGATAAATGAAACACTTATTAATAATGATACAATAAATATGTATATATTTTTCATAATATAATATTAATTAATAGTATAAAGTATATTGATTATATAAACAAAAATAAATTATGCAAGCTTTTTCTTATTTGACAAGTTACTGTAAAATATTCATATAAATATAAACAAAAGGATTGATAGGTAGGTAGCTTCAAAGATATGAAGAAATATATTCATAATTAATATAGCTATAAATCATACAAATAATGCTTTAGAATTTTTATTTAATTTTAATAGTATATTTAATACTATTAAAATAAAAAGTGTAAAATATATAATTCATCATTCTATTAATTGTTGAATAAACCAACTTTCAGGAATATAGTATTGTTCAGCAGCCTTAGTTTGTTTATCTTTATATATATTCCTGTATCCAGGTCATGCTTCAGCAAGTCATGCTCACATAGGTTCACTTAAAAACCTATTATATCATATTTCCATTCTGTCAAAATGACCTTTAGTAGAGGAGGTTCTTAAAAATATATTATATAATTTATCACTAAAAATAATTCATAAAGATGCAGAGAGTATAAAGAATATTGTTAATAATGATACTAATTGTTTTTTATAATTCTTATAAATATATTTTAGGTTTAATATAAAAAGAATTCATATTCAAGAAAATATTCATAATAAAGCTGATCTTGAGTAAGTCATTATCATTAATCAAGATAATAATATTATTATTAAAATAACATAGTATTCTAATTTTTTCTTAATAAATTGTAATAATAATGATGTATATAATATTAAAAAGAAAGCCATTTGATTTGGTCAATCAAATATTCATCAAAATCTTCTAATTCATGAATTCTCTAGTCAATGATATATTGGGATTCATCAATTGTATGTCCAATCACTTACGTAGTTAATATATCAAAAAGCAAGTAGTTTTTCTTCTCATAATCTAAACTTAATGAGTATTGAAAAAAGAAGAGATATACTTGAACTTATTAAAAATAATTTTATTAATTCTTTTGTATTAATATATAAAAATTGTTTTCAATGTTTATATATTAAAAATACTATAAAGAATATGAAGTCATATCTTCAACCATATATTATACTGTTTAGTGATAATCAATTAGATATAGTTATAGCTACTCAATATAATATATACAATAAAATTAAATAATCTATTAGCTCTAATTTAGGTAAAATTTTATTTTTTATAAATTCATATATTAAACTTATAATTAAAAAAATTATTATTAATTCTTTTATATAAAATCATGCTTTAGGTATTCATACTTTTACACTAAAAAATACAGCTATTAATACATAAAAAGGTAGTATTATTATTAGGAATTTTGTAAGTAATGTAAATAGGTTTGTTTTTTTTAACATATTGTAATTTTAAAAATATTTTTTATATCATACATAAAAAGAACTAGTTTTCAACTAGTTCTTTTATTTTATTTTCAAATTTTATTTTAGAAAATTTTTCGGCCTGTTTTTTACAATTCGATTTTAAATATTTTCAATCTAAATTATTATCATCAAAAACTTTAAATTTTTCTATAAAATCATTTCAATTTTTATTATCAAAAAATTCTCAAGTAATTCATTTTAAAACAGTCTCAGTAAGCCCTCATCAATTATAAGCAAAAATAGGTTTTCATGCAGACATTACTTCAATAGAAACTATTCAAAAATCTTCTTCTCATGGAAATATTAATCAATTACTATTTTGTACTAATGAAACTAACTCATCTCAATATTTAGCTCAAGTAAATATAATATTTTTATTAGATATTTTTTCTAAATTTTGTTTATAATCTCATTTTCATATAATAATGAGTTTTTTTTCAGGCATTTTATTAAATGCTGTTATAGCTATATCTATTTTTTTAAATTCTGTTAATGCTGAGATAATAATGTAATAATTATTTCCGGTACCGGTACCTATATCTAATTTTTTAGTACTTGGTACCGGTACCATATCAGTTATAGTTTTTCAAAATCTTTCAGTTTCTACTGTAGGGTAAAGTATTTCAGATTTTTTTCTATAATATTTAGTTATTCTATTTTGAGTATTTTTAGAATTAGCAAGAGTTATATCTGCTCTTTTACTAGCTATAAAATCCCATTGCCTAAGTTTTAAAAATAATTTATTTAATATATATCATTTAATTCATTTATTTGCTCAAATATCTTTTTTATATTCATTTGTCCAATCCCACATATATCTAGCAGGAGAATGACAATATACTATAAATTTTGTTTCTGGTTTTGTAATAGCTCCATGAACAAATCAACTACTACTACATAAAACTACATCATAATCTGAAAAATCTAATTGTTCTATAGAATTTGCCATAAAAGGGAGGCAAAGTCTTTGTTTTTTTGTAATATTGTATATTTTTTGACTAGTGAGTTTAAAAACTTGTTTATTAATTTTATTTTTTGGAAATATATTTCAGCAATTTTTTTCATCATAAATAAGTGTAAATATATCAGCATTAGGATACATTTCACACCAAGTTTCAACAACTTTTTCAGCTCAACCAAGCTTTACAAACATTTCATGAAGGATTGCTATTTTCAAAGTATATATATTAAATATTATATTTTATATACTATAATATAATTATTTTTTGAAA
>JALSMB010000020.1 GCA_026988025.1 Candidatus Altimarinota bacterium
ACATATTAAACCTAAAATTAGTCTTCATAGAGGGCTAAAAAAAGAGAGAAAAGTGAAACTCACTTTATCTCTCTTACATGGTAAAATTTAATCATCTCAGCCACACACTTTTTACAATTAAGCCTAAAATGAGAAATATATATGAGAATAAATGAGGATTTTTTATTATACTTTAGTTTATCAAAATGAGAATTAGTTTGAATAGATAATAATTGAACTGAAACAGTATTTTTATGAAAAGATATAATAGATAAATATAAGTTCTTCAAGGTATTAAATTTTAAACATATTAATTGATTTCTTTCTAATATATTTTCAAAAAATTCAAATATAGACTGAAGTAATAACTTAAATTATTCATTTTTATCAAAAATAAATTCAAATAAAGTAGCATTATGATGATATACAAAATATAATATATATGATATATTAGAAAAAAAATTTATATTTAATAATTTTGATAAATATAAAATATTCATGAAAAGAACAAATGAATATTGAAGAGATTATAGTATAAATAGATTAATTTCTCTTAAATTAAAAAAAGAATACACTTCATCTAATGATTTTTGAACTTATCCTTTATATATAGATGAAGATATATGAGAGAATGAACCTTATTTAAAAAAACTTCTTATATATGCACATCCTGAAGAAAACAAAGAAATATATTTTATAAGGCAATATTATAGAGATTTAGAAAATTGACAATATGAAAATGTTTATAAAAAAACTACTTGGGAAAACTGAAAAAAACCATTCAAAGAATTTGTTTGATGGTATAAATGATTAGAAAAAATAAAAATTCTTAGTATAAAACCATTAAATAATCATAAATATAAAGTTGAACTTAATCTTTTTTATAAATGAAAAAGTAAAGCAGAATATATTTCAATCACAAAAATAATAAAAGAAAAGTATGGAAAAACTTTTTTAGAAACTAAAAGATAATTTATGAAAACAAGATTAATAACATTTTTTATATTTTTCCTATTTATAATTCTATTATTCTTTTGAATATATAAACTAAAACAAATAAATAATGAAAAAAATATTTGATTAGAAAATACTATAAAGAATCAAAAAATAGAAATTGAAAATCTGAGGAAAAAACAAGTAATTTTAGCGAAAATTGAAAAATTTAGAAATATAAAAAATAATATTCTAAATAATAGATTAAAAGCTAAAATCAAAAACTTAGAATCTGAAAAATCTAGTAATTTATTAATAAAAGAGAGTATTAATTTTGAAAAAGAAAAAATACTTGATGTTAATTTTTATTCTCAATTTCCTTTAGATTTAGCAAGTTGAGTAAAATATGATGAACCTTATCAAAATTTTTGTGAAGAAGCTAGTTTATTAAATTGATATTATTATTTAATTTGAAAAAAACCAAATTTAGAAAAATATAATAAAGATTTATTAAGATTAAGAGAAATTCAAGATTTGATTTTAGATTGATGATACAAGCATTCTTCACTTCAAGATACATTAAAAATCTTAATTGCTTTTCAAGATGAAAAAACAAAAGTATTTTGAGAAATATTAAAAAATCCAACAATTCAAGATATAAAAGAAAATATAAATAAAAGAAATGTAATTATAGCACCTTTATACTGAAAATGACTCTCAAATCCATATTTCAAATGATGATGACCCATTTATCATAATTTACTAATAAAATGATACACAGAGCAAAATTTTATAGTAAATGAGGTATGAATCTCAAAATGAGATTGATTCAAATATAATCAAAATGAAATTATGAAAAATATACATAATTTTGAACAAAAAAAATATCCTGATAATTTTCAGGAATGAAAAAAAGAAATTTTAATTTTATATAAATAATTTAAACAAAATGTGCAGTAAAACAAATGCCCTTGGGGTGAAAAAAATAATAAGTTTAATGATAATTGCTTTTATAGCATTATTATCAATTTGAAGTGTAAATGGAATGGGAAGTATGTTTGATAGTGCTACATTAAAAATAGATTGAAAAAAAAATATGAGAATGGCAACAAATTAGAAGCCTTATGGAAATAAAAAATATTTATTATTTTAGTGTTAGTGAAAAAGATAGAAGTTTTTGATTTTATAAAATAGAAAACTGAAAATTAGAAAAAATGTCTGAAGAAAATTTTTATAAAATTGAATATGATTATGATTATAAATTTGATTGAATTATTGATAAAAAATATGAAACAAAACACTATATAAAAGAAATTAATTATAATATTGATTGAAAAATTACAAAAGAGGAATCTTCTGTATGTGAAATTTATATAAATTGAGTTAAATATTGACCTTATGTAGAATGAAATGGTGAAAATGAATGTAATGTAGTAAAATTATCAAATAATTCTATATATTATTATTGAGTTGATAATTTAAAGAACAATAATTATGATTCAAATATGAAAAGAGTATGGAATATTATCACTTTTAAAAAAGAAGTTATAGCTAAAAAAGAAGAAGTTCAAATAATTAAACCAATTCCAAAAATTGATAAAATATTGAATAATTTTTTTATTAAAGTAGATAAAAAATGAGAACTAAAAGCAAATATTTTATATAAGAAAATAATTAAAAAAATTGATTCTATAATTTCTAAAAGCAAAAGTTCTAAAAAGAAAAAATTATTAGAATATATTAAAATAAAATTTGAAGAGAAAGTTAAATAAAATTAAAAAAGAAGAAAATATTTATTTCTTCTTTTTTTTGCTTAAAATTCTTATTTATGATACTATTTTTATAGTTAAATACTATAAAAATTATGAGTGAAGTTTTTTGAAACCATCTTGAGGAACAAAATAAAGAAATTAATACAAATATTTCTTCTTTTAATGATTCAGAAAATAATCTAAAAAATAGTTATAAAAAGAATAAAAAATTAGAATGAGCAAAAGATTTAGCATTATCACAATATACTCAGCAACAAGAATTAAAAGAACAAAAAGAAAAACCTATACTACAAGAAACAAAAGAAGCATTAGATAAACAAGCAATGATAAATGAAGCTAAAACAATGCTTTATGAAAAATTAGGAATAGATAATAGTATAAAAAATAATAGTAGCTTTGAAAATTTTGAAAAATGAATAGTAGATACTTTAATTTTAGATAATTATGATTTAGCTATTGAAATATATGAGACAAATTGAAAAATAATACTTGATTGATTGAGTCAATTAGCAAGCCTTGAGTGATTAAAACAAATAGTAAAAGCAATATGAGAAAGTATTTGGACTATATGGGACTGAAATGCTTATGAAAAATGAAAAGCTGTAGCTGATTTATGATTAATCTGAACTTGAATTTGAGCTACTGCTTATGTTTGAAAAAAGACAGTGATATTTTGAATGAAACAGATATCAAAATTAAGAATAAATAAGGAAAGATTAGTAAATAGTTCTGATTTAAAACAAGTAATTTTAGAAACTAATAATAAAGTAGATGAAATAGTTCCTAAAAAAGAATTAGATTTTGAAAATTTAGTAATTAAGGAATTACAAAAAAGAGAAAAAGTAAAGGAGTTTGAAAAATCAATTGTAGATATTAGAAAAAAGAATATTGAATTATATAATTTACTACCTGATAATATAAAAAATATTAAATTAGATATTGATTATTATGATAATAAAAATAAATTATCTTGATTAAAGAAAAGACTTTGATTACCAAATAGTGCAAATACTATTGATATTGAAATATTATCTAAATTGAAAATAAAAGAAGCTTTAAATTATTATAAAGAGATTTGAAAAAAAAATTTAAAAAATATTACTAATGAATTAAAATATCAACTAAAAGAAAAAGGTTTTTCAAAACCTAATATATTAATACAAAATGAAGTTAAAAGATTAAAAGAATTAAAAATAAATGATGAAATCATGATAATTACAGCATTTAGTGAAAAAGTTAAATTAAATGTTTCAAAATGATGATTAAAATCTTCTTATCAAATATTTGATATTCCATTTTGATGAGCCAAACAATATACAAATTTAAGAGAAAGTGTAGATAAATGATTAAAAATTTATTGACTTGACCCAAAATATGCTACTATGGTAATAGAAAAGAAAGATTTTAAATTTTTAGTAGAAAATTATAAATTTGATAATTATATAAAACATAAATTTGAAGATTTAAAATGAAGAGCATGAGCTACTTATTATGATAGTATATTGACTTGAAGAGTCAAATGAGAGTGATCAAATAATCAAATGATAGATTTTGATTCAATAATTGAATCACAAGCATTATTAAATATAGAAAAACAACATTGAATTTGAAATTTACAAAAAATAAAAGATAATACAATAAAAGAAAATTGATTTAAGCAAAAAAATCTAAAATGAGAAAAACCAAAAAATACTGAAATGATTGAAGATATACAACATTTTATGGAAATACAAATTTTTTGAGAAGTATGAAAAAATAGTATAATATATAATATCCCTAAATAATAATTATTATGAGACCAAAAGAAAATACATTCCAATCTTATTATAAAGTATTAGCAAATAATTTTGATAATTCTGATATAATAAAAAAAGATGATATTGAAAAAATAAACAATTTTTTACAAAAAGAATTTATTGATAAAATTGATGAAACTTATTTCAATGATAATTGATTAAATCAAAAGTTCTTTGATGAATTGCAAAACTTCATTAAAAATAAGTTTAATAATGAAAAACTAATAAAATATATTTTAGATTGAATTCAAAAATATAATAATTCTTCAATTTTTGAAATTTTACCCATAGAAGATAGGACCACTTGAATTAAAACAAGTTTTTTGAAAAATCTAGATATAAAATCATTTTTTGAAAAAAATGATTTTGAAATATCATTAAAAGGATGATTTTATCCAATATCATATACTAAATTAGAAACTTGATATTATACAGAAGCTCTAACATCAAATTTACAATATATATTTAGAATAAATGAAAAGTGAGAATATCAATTTAGTAGAAAGACAGATTTTAACATAGAAGATATCAAAGATTTTTTAGAAGAAGAACAAGCAAATATAAAAATATGATGAATTAATAATAAAATTTGATATATTAATCCAGATACTAAAATTATACCTATTGAAAAAATGAAAAAATTAAACATTGAATGATTAATAAATTATATTAATCATTTAGAAGAAAATATAGAAAAAAATTTATATGCTTATAAAAAAAGAGTTATTCAAATACAAAATAATTGAAGTAAAGATTTTTAATTACAAATAATAAAAATATGAATATTCAAGAATTTAATATTGCTTCAAATAGTAAAAATGATATAGAGGCTTGATTATCAAATTTATCTGATAATACTTTTGAGCTCAATTGAATAAAATATGCTTCAATTGAAGCTTTTTGGCAATCTTTAAAATTTGAAAAAAATAGTAAAGAGTGGAAAGAATGTATTAATTTATCTTGAGCTAAATCAAAAATTTTTTGAAATAAAATAAATTGAGAAAATACTTTTATTTATGAATGAATAGAATATTTAGTTTGAAGTGAAAAACATCAACAATTAATGAAAATAGCATTGAAAAATCAATTTGAACAAAATCCTAAAAAATTGAAATTATTATTATCCACTTGAAATTCAAATCTAATTCACAAGCCTATGAAAAGTGATTGAAGTTATTATCCAGATAGTATAACAATTCCCTGAGATATGTTTTGAAAGTTTCTAATGGAATTGAGATTATATTTTTCAAGTATAGAAAAAAATGTAGATTTACATCAAAATAAAGTAAAAAATATTTTATAGAGAGAAAAAATATCTCTTTTTTTGTTCAAAAAATAAAGTTATAATAATCTATTTTTCCTTCAACCTAAATAAGGTTGCTCTTGAAGTATGAATTTAGAATTTCAATTATTATAACTTTATATTATTCTAATAATAGAAATTATATTTTTATTCAAGTAATAGTTTATTTATTATAAATAATCTTCTATATTAAAATTACTCTTAGCTAATTAATCTTTCTTCTATCTATCTTAGCTCTTGAAATAAAGCATTATAGTTTTAAAATAGCACCTTTGTTTTTTGTAAAAAAAGAATTAATATTGATTTATAACTTTTTCAATTATTTCATCATAATTCTCATATAATTCTTCAAATTTTATTTTTCACTTTTCATCTAAAAATTGTTTTCATAAATCTAAATCTTTTCAAAAATAGAAATCTATATTTTTTATTCAGTTTTTATTTTTTATATTTAATCAATATTTTGTTTTTAATTCTTGATTTGAAATGTCTTTTATATAAAAATAAAAACTATTATGAAAAATTTCATATCATTTTTCTATTATTTTATCACTAATATATTCTATTCAATCAAAAAAATATAAACTTGAAATTGGAATTTTGAAATCATAGAATGGAATATGTCTTGTAATAACATTAAAATAGGGTTTAAAAAGCTCTTTTCAGTTTTTTATATGATATAATACATTGTCTTTTTTGAAGTTGTTAAAAGTCCTTCAGATGGTATTTAGAGTTCTTCATTTTATAATTAATAATTTTAGAAATTCATCTTTCTTTTTTTCTTCTTTAGATTTTTTATATTTAAAAGGTTTTGAAGCTATAACTAAAAAACAAAAAGTATAAAAAACATTTACTGAAGTAATTTTTTCTACAATTTCATCTTCAATTTTTATAGTTATATTTTGTTTATTTTTTTCCTTATTTGTTCTTAGAACATAATATTTTTTATTTCTTTTTATATAATTTTTTTGTATAAATTTATTGTCTTTAATTCATTTGTCAAAAATTCATTTTATTGTATTTTTATTATATCAATATTTTTCTATTCAAATATTTATAAAATCAATTCTATTAAAAGTTCAGTTAAATTTATATCAGAAAAATTTCCTAATCATAAATACCAAAAAATGTTTATGCCTTTCAGATTTTTTATTTATTTCAAATAGTTCTATATTAAATTGTCTCATTTTTTTTATTAAGAATTAATGTTTCTTAATAGATTTTTTTTGATGAAAAACCAAGAGAAAATTTATGAAAATATTTAATAAAAAAAGAAAATAAAAAAAGCCTTGAAAAAAAATATAAATAAATTATTAGTAAATATAGATTTAAAAAATATCTATATTTTATTAACTAATTTGTATAACAAATGCCAAATATAAACAAAAAAGAATTATTAGAAGATTTTATTTCAAATAAAGAAATAATAAACAAAATACTATTAGAAAATAGAAAAGTATTTGATTATATCATAAAAGATGAGAAAACTTCTAAAACTTGAACTGAATTAATGAAAGTCTTGATAAATGATTTTATAAAAGAAACCTTTTATTTTTATGAAGATATAAAAACAAATAAAGAATTATTAAAATTAGTAAAAGATTATGAATTAACAGAATATATAGATTGAAAAATAGATATTTATGATGAAGATTTAATTAATTCATATAGATATTTTCAAGAATATACTGATAAAATAGAGTGAGATTTTGATATAAATTTAATAATGAAAGAAGCTCAATTTGAATGATATGCAAAAATTTATGAAGATATAAAAAAACATTTATTACATATTTAGAATGATTAAAAAAATAATCATTCTAAATATAAAATATTATTGAAATATAAAAAATAATTAATTAACTAAAGAAAATTGTATGGAATTATTAATATATAGTGAAAATGATATGAAAAAGTTGGCTACTAAAAAATTTAATATATTAGATATAGACTAATCTAATTGTTTTTTAAATATAGTTTCTAACATAAAAATTAATATCACTTTATTATAATAAATAGATTAAGTGAAAAAATACCCATTTTATATATTATAATGGGCTTTTTTTTATTGGACAAATTCATAAAAAATACTATATTTAAATGTAAATTATATTATATTTAAAATTTTAAAAAATATGTCTTCTTGAAAATTTATTACTAATAAAGAAATTGTATTATCAGAAACTATTGCAAAAATCTTCCCAACTACTAGTAAAATAGACTTTTTGGTTGGATTTTTTTACTTTTCTGGATTCTGAGAATTGTATAAATGAATGGAAGATAAAAAACTTAGAATACTTGTTTGAATGGATATTGAAGTTCAAATCAATAAAACAATTAAAGAAGTATATAAATTAGAAAATAAAAGTAATATTAAAAAAGAAGATTTTATTATTCAGCTAAAAAATGCTTTTAATAAAACTGATATTTTTGATAACAAGAAAAATATAGAATCAGTTAAATTATTTATTGAAAAAATAAAAGATTGAACTCTTGAAGTTAGAAAAACAAGAGAACCTAATCATTCTAAATTATATTTATTTTATGAATCAGAAGCTACTAATCATGGTTGAGATAGACCTTGAACTTTAATTACTGGTTCAAGTAATTTTACTTATTCTTGATTAACTTGAAGACATGAATTAAATGCTAGATTTGATGATAAAGCTAGTTTTGAAGAATGACAAATGGTATTTGAAGAATTATGGGCTGATTCAATTGAAATTACTACTTGATGAGAAGATGATGAAGTAGTTCAAATGTTTAAAGAAGAAACTTGGTTAAAAGTTCCTTCTCCTTATTATTGTTATATTAGATTATTAAAAGAATATTTTTTAAATAATAAAAGTAAAAATCTTGAAACTCCTGAAAGTTTAACTTCTTGAGAATTTAATGATTTAGAATATCAAACAAGAGCTATTCAAGATAGTATAGGTATTATAGAACAACATAATTGAGTTATAATCTCTGATGTTGTATGACTTGGTAAATCAATTATAGGTTCAAGTATAATCTGAAATCTTTGAAGAAAAGCAATTGTTATTTGTCCTCCTCATTTGAAAAAACAATGGGAAGAATATTGAGAATTATTTGGTTTAAATTTAAAAATCTATTCTTCTTGATTAATAGAAGAGGCTTTGTTAGATGATATAAAGTATTGATGAAGAAGAAATATTATATTGATAGATGAAGCTCATAGATATAGAAATGATGATAATATAGATTATTGATTTTTACATAGATTAACTAGAAATAAAAAAGTAATTTTACTTACAGCTACTCCTTTTAATAATGCTCCAAAGGATATTTTTAATTTGATTAAACTTTTTCAAATACCAAAAAAATCTACCATTACAAGTTCAAGTATTTTAACTTTTGAATTTAGAAGACTACAAAAGGAATATATTAAATTAAGAGATTTACAAAAGCAAAATAAAATAGAAGCAAAAGAATTAAATAAAAAATTGAATGCAATTTCTAAGAAAATTAAAAAACTTATAAGCCCCGTAGTAATTAGAAGGTCTAGGGTAGATTTAGAAAAAAATCTAGCTTTTAAAGCTGATTTAGAAAAACAATGATTTGAATATTCAGAGGTTAAAAAACCAAAAACAATTGAATATGAGCTATGAGATATAAAAGACCTTTACATGAAAACTATATCTGAACTTCTTAGTCCAGATAAAGAAAAAATGAAAGATAAAAAATTCACTTGTGCTAGATATGCACCTTTATTGTATTTAAAAAAAGAAAAATTAGCAGAAGATGGAGATTATTATAAATCTTTTATGAAAATTTATGGTTATTCAATTTTGAGAATTGAATGAAGACAACAAAATATGCCTTTGTTTATTACTAGGTTATTAGTTAGTAGATTTGAAAGTTCAATATATTCATTCAAAAGAACATTAAATAATATTCTAAAAAAATATTCTCATTATGAAAAATGGTTAAATGCTTGAATAGTTCCTATTATTTGAAAATGAGCTTTACCAGAAGTAGAAGATTTAGATTATGAAGAAATAGATTCTTTTATGTGAAGTGATGATTTTGATTATTCAAAATTTAAAAATTTAGATATTGAAGAAATAAATATTTTATTAAAAAATAATAATGGTTTTGCTATAAAATTAGAAGATATGGAAGATAATTTTATGATTAATTTTAAAAATGATAAAAGATTTATTGAAGAGTTAAAAGAAAAATGGTGAGAAATAGAGCAAGACCCTAAATTTAAGGATTTTAGTGAAGATATTATTGAAATGTTAAATAAAAAGCCTAAAAATAAGTTAGAACCTAAAAGAAAAATAGTAGTTTTTTCTCAATATTCAGATACAATTGATTATTTATATGATAATTTTGAAAAGAAGTGAGTAAGAGTTTTAAAGATAACTTGAAGCAATAAAACTAAACAAGCTAAAATTGAACTTAGAGAGAACTTTGATGCTTGATTAAAAGCAGAGGAGCAAAAAGACAATTATGATATTGTAGTAGCAACTGATGCTATCTCAGAGTGATATAATCTTCATAGAGCTTGAACTATTATTAATTATGATATTCCATATAATCCTACAATAGTTATTCAAAGAGTTTGAAGAATAAATAGAATCAATAAAAAAGTGTTTGAAAATCTATATATTTATAATTATTTTCCTAGCTTACATTGAGAAGAATTGATAAGGACTTCAAGTATATCAAAGTTAAAAATTAATATGATTAATTCTATACTTTGAAGTGATACTAGAATATTAGATGAAAATGAAACACTTGAATCTTTTTTAACTCATATTTTAGAAAAAGATGAACTTGAAGAAGAGGAATCATGGGAAACAGAATTTGAAAACTTTTTGTATAATATTGATAAAAAAGAATTATCAGATTGTCAAAAAATACCAGATAGAAGTAGAGTAAAAAGAAAATCAGAAAAACATAAAGATAAAGTAATTATTTTTGCTAAAAAATGAAAAGGTTTTGTTTTTAAAGTCATAGATAAAAATTCATGAGATATTGAAATATTATGAGATGAAGATGCTTTTAGAATATTTGAAGCATTAAAAGGAGAATTAGGATTAAAAACAAGTGAAAATTTTTATAAATATTATGATAAATTAAAGAAAAGTTTATTTAAAATAGATAAAGAATCAAAAATAGACCCTTCAATATCAAAAGTTATAACTAATATAAATAAATTTTGAAAAAATGAATTTAGTTTAGAATATAAAAAATTACTTCTAAAAGTTATTAATGAACTTGATGGATTGCCAAAAGTATATTTATCTATGTTAAGAGATTTATCAAAAGATAATTATAAAGAAAAAATAGATTATTTTAAGCAAAAAGTTCCAATAGAATATTTGCAGTGAATTATATTAGATTCAAATGAGTATGATAATAAAGAAGAAGAACTTATTATTAGTGAAGAATTTTAAAAACCTCACCTAGTCTCTCCTAATAGGAGAGGGATAATAGGAAAATATTTATTTAATGTAATGAATTATGGATTTTCAAAGTAGTTATAATAGAAATGAATTCTTAAAGTTTTTAAGAAATGATTTTTTATGAGAAAAATTTGAGGAACATGTAGAACAGACTTCTATTATAAAAGAGTTTAAATCTAGTTTTTTTACTAGTATTACTAAATTATGAGTAGTAGAAGAATTTGATAATCTTATAGTTTTAGAAATAGAACATAAATCAAAAAATGATGCTAGAATATCTCTTACAAAAGATATATTTAAACTTTTAAGAGAATTTGAACTAGAATGATTAGTAAGACAAAATGCCTTAGTTATTTTAAAAAATCCTGATACTCAGCAATATAGATTTTCACTTCTTACTACAACATATAATGAAGATTTTGAAGAAAAGTTATCTAATCCTAAAAGATATAGTTTTTTATTGGGTAAATGAGAAAAAACTAAAACTCCAACTGAATATTTAATTAATAAATGAAAAGTAGATAGTTTTGAAACTTTGATTAGTAGATTTGATGTAGAAGTAGTTAGGAAAGAATTTTTTAATGACTATTTAACTCTTTATATTAGATTATATAAAGCAATTATAGATGATAAAGAATTTGTATCATTACTGAAAACTCAAAAAATAGAACTAGTAAGTTTTACTAAAAATCTACTTTGAAAGATAGTTTTTTTATACTTTATTCAAAAAAAATGATGGTTATGAGTAGAAGTTGATAAGCAATATTGAGTAGATTGAGATAAAAATTTCATGAGAAGTTTTTGGGATAATTTTAAAAGTGATAAGAAAACAGTATGGGAAAATACTGGATTCTTCTATAATGATTATTTAGAACATTTATTTTATGAATGATTAAATAAAGATAATAGAGATGATAATGATTTAAGTGATTATTTTGATTTTAAGGTTCCCTATTTGAATGGTTGATTATTCAAAAAAGATTATGAAAAATGGAATAAAAATGAATCTAAAATTATAAATGATATTTTTTCAAATAAAACTGATAGTTTTGAATGAGATGGAATATTAGATATTTTTGATACATATAATTTTACCATTGATGAAGATGATTTATATGATAGTGATATAGCAATTGACCCAGAAATGTTAGGTAGAATCTTTGAAAAAATGATATCAATTAGTGAAGATAACATTGATGAAATAATAAAAATTTATGATAAAAAGTGAAAACTTGAAATAGGAAAAGAATTAAATAAAAAATTTGGTGCTTTCTATACACCAAGAGAAATAGTTCATTATATGACTAAGGAAAGTATAATTTCTTATTTAGTAAATAATTTAAAGTGAAATAAGGAAGATAAATTAAAAAGAGAACAAAAAGAAGCTAAAATTAGAACTTTATTTGAATTAAAAGAAAAGTTTTTAATAACTAAATCTGAAATTACAGAAGAGATTTTTGAAGAATTAGCAGACATTATAGAAGATATAGATGATTTACTAAAAAAAGTAAAAATACTTGACCCAGCAATTGGATCAGGAGCTTTCCCTATGTGAATTTTACATGAAGTAAGTTCTATAAGATATTATATTTATTGAGTTTTTTATAATACTTTTTGAATGAATAGTAGTGAATTTTTAATACCTCACCCTAACACTCTCCTTAGAGGAGAGGGGAAAAAAGTTGTTTCAATGTATAAAATAAAAAGAGATATTATCAAAAATAATATATTTTGAGTAGATATTTCAGCCTGAGCAATTGATATAGCCAAACTTAGATTTTGGCTTTCACTTGTAGTAGAAGAAGAAACACCAGAACCACTTCCAAATTTTGAGTTCAAATTTGTATGTGCTAATACATTAATTCCATTAGCAGAAGAAGAATGACAAGCTCATTTAGAATTTGAAAAAGAGTTAAAAGTTGAAACTTTAAGAAAATATATGGGACAATATTATAATGCTGATTCAAATAAAGATAAAGAAGAATATAAAGCATTAATTTCAAAATATTTATGATTTTGAAAAAATATTACAATGGATTTTTGAACTAAATCAGAAAGAACAAAGCAATTAGAAACATATGAACCCTTTAACCCAAATCATTCAACAGAATTCTTTGACCCAAGTTTAATGATGGGTAATACTAAATTTGATATAGTTATTGGGAATCCTCCATATATTTGAGAAAAATGAAATAGTTGAATTTTTAAATTATATAAGAGTAATATTAATTGGAAAGATTTTACTAAAAAAAGAGCTAATTTATACTATTTATTTTTAATTTATTGATTGAAAATTTTAAAAAATGATTGAGTTATCACATATATAATTCCAAATGACTTACTTACATCTGATTATTCTTCTCATATAAGAACTAACTTATATAATAACTCTTATTTTAAACTTATTTTTGATTTTAATAATAATGAAGTATTTGAATGAGTTTGAACTAAGGCAATGATTATAGCATATTGAAAAAAACTTTTAAATAATTGAAAAGTTAATTTCAGAAAATATAAGAATTTTAAATGATTTAGAAAAAATATTTTACTAGAAAAATATGATACTAATGATGTAAAAAATTCTGATTTAGATTCTAAATATTGGAATTTTACAAATAATGATTTAGAATTTGATAATGTTAATATTGAATATTATTGACTGACTACGCAAGTATGAATACAAACATGATGTAATGATATTAGTTGAAAGGTATTTAATAAAGTAGTTAAATATTATCCTGAATTTGAAAGTTCATATTGATTATGAATTTATGTATTAAAATACTGAATTGATTTTAAAAAAAGTTGAGAAAGTTATTATATTAATAATTCAATAGATAAAAAAAATAAAAAATGGAAATTACTCAGTGAATTAGAATTAGAATTTATAAAACCTATATATACTTGAAATATTATTTGAAAATGGAATGTTAAACCTAATGATAAATATGTAATTTGGTTAAATAAAGAAAACTATAATAGTGATATACTTTTAGATATTCCTAATATAATTAAACATTTAGATAATTATAAAATATTTTTAATTAATAGAAATGCTAAGGATTTTATAGATTTGAATATTTTTGATAATACTTTTGATAAATGAAAATTATATAATAGAGATTGAGATACTCAATCAACATTATGAAAATGAAATTACTATTTGCTTCAAAAATATGCTTATTGACTTAATTTTGAAGATTCTAAAATAGCTTGGCAATCAAGATGAAATATTAATTTTTATTATTCAAAAAATATATTTTATTGATTAAGTAGTATTAATTTTATATATTCTAAATTAATTCCTGAATACTTGAATAAATTTAGTAAGGAAGAAATTTTACTACTCATAAATTGAATATTAAATTCTTCGTTATTAAAAAAATATTATGAATGAAATAATAACACTTGAACTAAGATAAAAAATATACCAATTATAAAAATCAATCAAGATAATTTAAAACAATTAAAAATTTGTTTTTCTATTATAAATAATGTAAAAAAATTATTGGAATCATGATTAAATAAGGATATTTTAGAAAATGAAATTGATGAAATGGTTTATGAATTGTATGGACTTACAAAAGAAGAGATTGATTTGGTGGAGGAGAGTTTGAAGAAATAAATTTAATTAAAAAAATATTTTTATGCAAGATATTACAAAAATAGTACAAAAAACTTTTGAGGAAATCAAGATAGAAGATGAAACTTGATTTGAGTTTTGGAGTGCAAGAGAATTAATGAATTCTTTGGGGTATAAAAAATGGCAAACATTTGAATTAGTTATAAAAAAAGCAATAGTTGCTTGTGAAAATAGCTGAACAGAGAGTAAAAACCATTTTACTGATGCCAGTAAAATGGTTAATCTTGGTTCTTGAAGTAAAAGAAATATAAAAGATTATTTACTTACTAGATATGCTTGTTATTTAATTGCTCAAAATTGAGATAGCAGAAAAGTAGAAATTTCTTTGGCTCAAACATATTTTGCAAGTCAAACAAGAAAACAGGAGTTAGCAGAAGCTGAAATAGAAAATTTGAAAAGATTAGAAGCAAGGAAAAAATTAGCAAAAAGTGAAAGAGAAATAGAAGATACTATTTATAGAAGATGAATAAAATTACCAGTTGAGTTTGCAACTTTTAAAAATAAATGAATTCAAGCATTATATGGATTATCTGTAAAGGCCTTAAAATCTAGAAAAAATATTCCAGAAAAAAGAGCATTAGCTGATTTTGATACAGAAGTTGAGTTAAAAGCAAAAGATTTTATATATGCAATGACAGACCATAATATAAAAGATAAAAATATTATTTGAAAGAATAATTTGGAGAATGAACTTATAGAAAGTAGTGAAATAACAAGAGAGGCTTTAGTAAAAAAATGAATACAACCAGAATGATTAGAAGCACAAGAAGATTTGAAAAAAATTGAGAGAAAGAATATTAAAAGAATAAAAAATTAGATTTTGGTAAAGATAATTAATATAATGGTTTATGAATTGTATGGACTTACAAAAGAAGAGATTGATTTGGTGGAGGATAGTTTGGGGTAGTTTAGTTGTTAATTTTAAAAGTTATGGAAAGACAAAATATTATTATTTATCAAGAGGAAAACTGAAAGATTTTAGTTGATATTTTGGTGGAAAATGAAACTTTTTGGATGACACATTTACAAATATGTGAGCTTTTTTGAAAATCAAAATGAACAATAAGTGAGCATATTAAACATATTTATGAAGAATGAGAATTATTAAAAGAAGCAACTGTTTGGAAAAACCAAACAGTTCAAAAAGAATGAAATAGAGAAGTTAAAAGAGAGTTAGAATACTATAATTTAGATTTAATTCTTGCAGTTTGATATAGAGTAAAATCAAAACAATGAGTTATGTTTAGAAAATGGGCAAGTGAAAGATTAAAAGAATATTTGGTGAATTGATTTTCTATAAATGATGAAAAAATAAAAACTTGAAAAACTACTGAGTATTTTGATAAACTTCAAGAAAAATTAAGAGAGATAAGACTTTCTGAAAAAATATTTTATCAGAAAATTAAAGATATTTATACTACAAGTATAGATTATGATCCAAAAGATGATAAAACAATTTTATTTTTCAAAACAGTTCAAAATAAATTATTATGGGCAATTAGTCAGAAAACAGCAGCAGAATTAGTTTATAATAGAATTGATATTAGTAAGCCTTTACTTTGAATGAATTCTTTTAGTAAAAAGTGAGTAAATAAAATAACTAAAAAAGATGTAATTATTGCAAAAAATTATTTAGATGAAACTGAAATAAAAACTCTATATTTATTAGTTGAACAATTTTTGGCTTTTGCTGAAAGTATGGCAGAATCAAAAATTGCAATGAAAATGACTGATTGGATTGAAAGATTAGATTTAATTTTAAAAATGAACTGAAAGGAAATTCTAAAAAATTATTGAAAAATTTCTCATAAGTTAGCAGAGGATAAAGCAAATATTATATATAAAGAATTTAGAGAAGAAAGAAAAAAAATAGAAAAGAAAAAAAGTTATGAAGATTTGGAGAGAGATATTAAGTTTATTAACTAAAATGTATTGAAAATAATGAGAACCCCTAAAACATGTCCAAAATGTAATTTAGATGTAAATCTATATTGAAATATGTTAGTAGAAAATACTATGTATGATAATTGAAAAAAGTGGTTTTGTGCTCAATGCTCTCATTTTTTTAATTGTAAAGATGGTGAATTACATTCTTGGTATGATGATTTAGATTTTGAATCTGATTTTATATCACCAATAAAAATTGCAGATATCATCTATGATGATTGGTGAGAAAATATTTCAACAGAAGCTAAACCATATGTAGAAGCCCTATTTAATTTAAGTGATTTTAATGATTCTTTTTGATATGATTCAGCTGATACTATAATTACTTATTTTCTGATGAATTCAACTAACTGGAAATGAGATATAGCTAAAAAAGTTAAAAAAGCATTGAAAAGGTTGATTAAAGAAAAATAAAATCCACCAAAAGAACAAATTGAACTTGAAAAATAAATTGATAAAATGGTTTATGATTTGTATGGTGTAAGTGAGGAAGAAGTGAAGGTTGTAGAGGAGAGTTTAAAGTAGTTTAGTTGTTAATTAAATATTAAATAAAAATGAAAAAACTAGATATAGATTTTTTATTAGAAAAAATAAAATACATAATAGAGAATAAAAAATGACTATATATTTTTGCTGAAAATAAAAATAAATTTGAATGATGGTTAAAAATAGAGATTATAGATATATTGTTAGAAATGGAATTTAAAGATATTGTTCCAGAAAAACAATATAAAAAACAACATATAGATATTACATTTGATAATTGGGCAATTGAG
>JALSMB010000021.1 GCA_026988025.1 Candidatus Altimarinota bacterium
AACAACATTTGAATGATTTAAAATTTTTAGATTAAAATCTACTAATATTTCATGAAACAATAAAATAAAAGTTTCTATTTCTGATTCTAATTGAAATGAAATAATAAAATGAGAAAGAGATTTAGTAATTTTAGATGAAATAAATTTAGAGGCTAAATTATTATCTGATAATATCAAAGTTTGATACAATAAATACAAATTTCAAATTAGTTTAAAAGATAAAAAATGAAATTTACTTAATGATTTCAATTCTAGAGTTTATTTTAATGCAAATCCTGTTTATTTAAAAACACCATGAACTTATACGGAAATAGTTTGATGAATTGCTACTGTTGAATTTGAAACAAAAACTGTTGCATGAAAAGATGTATGAATTGAATTTCAGGTTGAGTGATTAAATAATATAATTAAGAAAAAAATAACTATATTACCGGGTGCAGCTATGAAGATTGATTTAATATTAAGTCAAAATAAAATAGAAGCATCTTTAGATTCTTCATCAACGCTTAATGTTGAGCTTAAAGATAGATATAATAATATAGTTTTTAATGACAATAAAACAAAAACATTTATAGAGGTATTAGATCAATATAGTAGTATAATTGTACCAAATAAAAAGTTTTGAACTGTTAGAAAGTGAGTAGAAAATTATAAGTTATGAGCTACATTAAATCCAGGAACTGCATATTTTAAAGTATCTACAATACCCTCTTTAAGTAAAAATTCTTTTTTGATAGATGATGGGAAATGAAAAATTGAAATTAAATGAGTAGGGGAAAATGCATGAAAAATTGAAACTTTTTATTTTTGGAATGATGATAAAATAAAGTGAAAGAAGTATAATTCACTTTATACTAATTTGTTATGATCAAATTATTGAGATATTGAAGAAGAAAATTATTTAGCATGAAGTTTATTATTTAATAAAAATAATAGATCACTTGCTGTTACATCATTATTAAATAATCCTTTTAAATATTCAAAAGTTATAAGTTTATGAGATTCTTGAAATTTAAATATTGTTTCTTCTTCACAAGATTTAACTCAGGATATTTCTGTAACAACTGAATTTATAGATGATAAAATTACATTAAATTTATTTAATAAAGCTTTAAAAACTTATATATGAAAAATATTATATAATTTTGATGATGATATTAAATTAATTGCCTGTGATTCAGATATTTCTTCTTGTATTGATAAAAATGAAACATCTATATCCTTAAAAGTACTATCTCCAGATTATAAAATTTCATTAGAAAATGATAAATTAGTTTTTAAAAATATAAAATGAAAAACTTTATTTACGATATCAAATAATTGAAGTATAAAAAGGTTTTCAAATATATCATTTATTTATAATGAGAAAACTTCTAATAACTTTTTATCATTAAATATTAAAAGTTGAAATAATAATATTTGAGAAATATGAATTAGTTTTAAAAACGCAACAACTAGTATATCTAGAAATGAATCATCATTTAAAGCAAAAATAGATAATATAAAAAATACTTTATTAGTTTTATTAAAAACAAATTCATATTGAACATATAACTCATGAAATATTTATAGTAAAGAAACTATTTTTTACTATAATGATCCATTTGCAAATAATAAATCATTAAATACTTTTTCTAAGAGTAATAGTTATTGAATTGAAAATTTTGTAAATAAAGCATGAATAGGGTGGAATGAGTGAAATAAATCACTTTTAGAATTTGCTTCATGAAAATCAGTAGGAGAATCTGTTAAAGATTATATGAGTTTTTCTGTAATTAATTTAGGAGATCCAGTTATAAGTCTTAAAAAAATTAAAAAGAAATTTACTTGAACAAATAAAAATAGACAATTTGATTCAACTATATGAAAATTGTTATCTAATGATGATGATATAAAAGATTACCGTACTTTTGATTATAATAATGACAATAAACCAGATATTTTATTAATAAAAGATAATAAATATCTAAAATTACTTGAAAATAAAGATGTAAATTGAAAATTAATTGATAAATGAAATTTAGCACTGATTGTAGATTTATGACCTAGTGATTTGGTTCAAACTTGAGATTTTACTTGAGATGGTTTTGATGATATTTTCTTTGTTAGTAATAAAGGTGAACCTTTCTTGTTAAATAATACAGACAAAAATTTTAATAGGTATTCTCTTTCAAAGATTTTTAATTTAGAATGAAAGATTGTTAGAGCTAAATCATTTGATATGGATAATGATTGAATTTTTGATATTGTTACTTTAGATGATGCATGATCAATAAATATATTTTATGGTTGAAGCTGAAGTATAGATAAACCTGATTTTAAAAAGTTAACAGTTTCTAATGATTATTGAATTAAATTAAATTCTGATAAAAGAAATGTAGATAGTTTAATATATTTTGATGATTTATATCAACCTTCTAATAATAATGCTGAAACTAATAATATTGAAAGAAAATTATTTATTAAATATCCATATAGTTCTAATGAGCAAATAGTTAATTATGAAGATATTCTTAAATGAAATGAAAAATTACCTAATACTAGAAAATCAACTTATTTAATGAAATCTGAATATTGAGAATATTCTTGATTAAAGGTTGAAAAAGTATTTAATGATAGAAATAATGGTTTTATGTCTTCTGGTG
>JALSMB010000022.1 GCA_026988025.1 Candidatus Altimarinota bacterium
GAAAGAAAAACAGTTATTGAAAGAATTAAAACTAAAATGACTGATTTATTGAAAAAATTTGATGAATTATAAAAATACAAGATAAAATAAAAAGATATAAACATTATGTTTATATCTTTTTATTTAAAATATTAAAATTCTTCAATAACTTCTTCTAATTTATTAATAATAGAGTTTACAATAATATCATTATCCGTTATAGAAAATCTAGATAACTCATACTTTTTAGCTTTTTGTCATTTTTCTTCAGATACAAATAGAGGTGTAATATATCAATATCTTATATCATTTTTATTGTAAAATAAAGTACATGTTATAAGTTTTTCTATCATTAAATTTTTATCTTTTATTTTAATTTTAATTATTTGATCTCAATAACTAGTATATTCTACTCAATAATTTTTAATTATTTTTTCAGTAATACTAATTTCTATATTAGATACGAAATCTTTTAATAACTGCTTAAAATCTCAATCAAATTTTCTTTTTGATTTAATTCACAAGTTTCTTTCTTCTTCTAATTCTTTTAAACTAGTTGTTCTTGGGTTATAAACCATTTATACGTATTTATGTAATAAATATAATTAATTATATAAAATTTCTTTTATATAATTAATTTTTATGTATTATATAAGAAATTATATATTAACAAAGAAAAACATGAAAATAGTTTTAATAGGTGCATCAAATGATCCAGAAAAATATGGTAATAAAATATTAAAAGATTTAGTAGAAAAATGATATATTGTTCATCCCGTAAATCCAAAAGAAACTAAAATAGAATGACTTCATACTCATAAAATACTAAAAACAGTACCGAAAGACTTTGATATTATAGATTTTGTTGTACCTGCAAATGTAACACTACAAATATTACAAAAATATACTGATTTACTTAAAAATAAAAAAGTATGGATTCAACCATGAGCAGAAAATGATGAAGTAAAAGAATTTTTGAAAGATAATTGATTTACTGATTATGTAACCGATAGTTGTATAATGGTAGAAAAAATAAGTTAATATAAAAAATCAAACTAATTAGTTTGATTTTTTATATACCCAAAAGCTATATTTTATACCATTTTCAACCTCCCAATCAGTATATGATTCAACTATAAAATTATCAGGAACTCCTTCAAAAAATACATCACAGTCATAATCTCACTTAACTTTTGTTAAATATATTTTATCAAGCATAGGATTATCTAAAACTTGATTATATAAATTTGCTCAACCTATAATAAATATATTTTCTACATTTTCTTTTGATTCAAGCTCAGATAAACAACGCTCAATTGAATTGAAATATAAAACGAAATCGTCTATAGGTGAACCTATGTCATCATTTTTTATAGCTCTTGAAAGTATACAATTTAACCTTTGAGAAAGTGGTCTATATTTACTAGGTATTGATTCCCGAGTTTTTCTTCACATTACTACTGCATTCATTTCTGCTAAATCAGTAGTTTTTGATGTAATATCCTTAAAATATTTCATATCAGCTGATATTTTCCAAGCCAAATTATTATCTTTTCAGATTCAATTCTTTTCATCAACTGCAAGTATTATACTAAATTTCATAATTTAATAATTATATTCCTTCAAAATGTAGCCTCCTTCTCCTGACAAGGAGAGAGAATTCAAGAGAGAGGTTTTAATTTAAACAGCAACTGGAGCCTTAATAGATTCATGTGATTCATATCATACTAATTCAAAATCTTCCCATTCTAACTTTTCTATATCTTCAAGAGTCTTAATATCTTTTAATATTTTTAATTGTCATAATTTTTTAGGATATCTAGAAAGTTGTAATTCAACTTGTTCTATATGATTATTGTAAATATGTGCATCTCAAAGCGAATGAGTAAATGTACCTGGTTTTAAATCTGTAATTTTAGCAATAAGCATCAAAAGTACAGAATAAGAAGCTATATTAAATGGAACTCATAGGAACATATCAGCACTTCTTTGATATAATTGAACATTAAGTTTTTTATTTGTAGTATCAACATTAAATTGGAAAAATGCATGACATGGAGGCAGTAGCATTTTATCTATTTGAGCTGGATTCCAAGCTGAAACAATTATTCTTCTATTAGTAGGATTATTTTTTATTTGTTCTATAGCGTTTTTAATTTGATCAACTCATTCAGAATTAAAATTTCTCCATTGATGACCGTATACAGGACCTAATTCTCACCATTTAACTATAAATTCATCATCTTTATTTCATTCTAATATTTTATTTATGAATTCTTTTTTTAAATCCATCCATTTATCACTATACATAGGATAATCACTTACATCAACTTCTCATGAATTATCTAACCAATTTTGAAAGGGCCATTCATCCCAAATATGACAATTTCTATCCACTAAATATTTAATATTTGTCTCTCATCTAATTAACCAAATCAACTCTACTATTATTATTCTTAAAAAAGTTTTTTTAGTTGTAACAAGAGGAAATCAATCATCTAAATTATATTTAGCTTGCATACCAAAAATACCTCTGACTCAAGTACCTGTTCTATCATCTTTTCAAATTCAATTTTCTTTTATATCTCTAAGTAAATCTAAATATTGTTTCATATTAATAAGTTAATTATAACTAAAAATAGTAT
>JALSMB010000023.1 GCA_026988025.1 Candidatus Altimarinota bacterium
TATATGGTGGTAATCAAGCAAGTGAAGCATATGCCATAGCTTGAGGTATTAAAATAACTGCAACAGTTATACCAGCAAAAATATCTGCTCTTAAAACTTTTTTATCTTTAAGTTCAGGTATCCATTCCAAGAAAGGAAGATATGATTTAAAATTTTCTAGACTAAGAAATTTCATAAATTATTGGTTTTTTAGTTGTTCATCTATATTTGGTATAGTTGTTTCTGATAATTCAATTTTATTTTTTAATGATTTAAATATATTGTCTATTTCTTTTAATCAATTTTGTTTAATTAAATCAATGTTGTCATTAATTTTATATAATCATTCATTAATTATTTTTAATGCTTCTTTATTGTCTTTTAGTTTATTAGTAATATCTGATATTTTTTGAATTGATTCATTATCAGGATCAATATTTTTTAGTGTATTTATAGATTTATCTATATTTGTTTTTAATTCTTCAGAAGTTTTTTCTTTAGAATCTATATTATTTTTTAATCACTCAACTGACATTTTATTTTTTGTTATTAAATTAAATTGATTTTAGTATATTATTTAGCATTTTACTAAATCACTCATTTCATTCTTTTTTTATAAGATTTACAGAAACTATTATTTTATCTAATCAGTTTTCTATAATAGTGAGTCATTCTATATCATTTTTTAGATAATCTACAGTTTTTTCTAATTTTTGTAGTTGTTCATTATCTTTTGTTATATGTTCTTTTAAAAGAAATATTTTATCTTTTATTCTTGTATATATTTTTTTATTTTCAATCATTTTTTTGTAATTTATAATTTAATCAAGAGCAGCAAGTACATCTACTACTTTTTTATCATTTCTAAAGATAGATAAATTTTGGAATATATCTTTTATTCATTCTTCAATTGCTATAATTTGTTCTTTTTTAATATTTTCATGTATGTCATTAAATTTTTGAAGTAGATAATCTATATGTGTTATCATTTCAAATTTTCTTTGATCATCTGCAAGTTGAAAAATCCTTCTTATATCATGTTTATCTTTTTCAAGAGTATTATATTGTTCAAATTTTTTTTCTAATTGAGTATTTGATACATTATAACTTCTCTTATTAAATCATTCAACATTTATTATCATAATCAAATAAGTTATTATATATTCAATTTTATTATATTAATGTTTTTATGTCAATTTTAGAGATAAAAAAGAATGATTATAATTAATCATTCTTTTTTATCTTAAATTATCTTCATGAATACTATCAGCAGCAAGACATCCCTCTGCAGCCGACATTATTGTTTGTTTAAATTTATTTGAATTTGTAGTTACATCTCATGCAGCATATAATCCCTTTAATGATGTTTCTTGTCTTTGATTAACAACTAAACAACCTTCTTTATCTTTTTCTAAATTTAAAGAATCTACTATTCATACATTTGGAATAGTTCCAACAGCAACAAATATTCAATCAGCTTTTAGTTCTTTACCTGATTTTAATGTTACACCTGTCATTCATAATGCATCTCAAGTAATTTCTTCTACTTCTTCATTTAATACAAATTCTATATTTTCTCTTTTTTTAGCTTGTTCAACCCAAGAATCTTCAGCTCTAAAGGTATCTCTTCTATGTACTAAGTATACTTTTTTACAAATATCCGCTAAATATAATGCTTCAGTAAGAGCAGTATTTCACCCTCATGCAAGTATTATATCTCTTCATTTAAAAAACATTCAGTCACAAGTAGCACAATAACTTACTCATTTTCACATAAATTCTTTTTCTCACTTTGCTCATAAATGTCTATGATTATTTCAAGTTGCAACAATTACATATTTTGCTTTTAATTCTTTTCCAGTTGATGTAGTAACATGAAAATGATTTTCATGTTTTTCTACTTTTTCAACTAATTCATTAATTATTTCTGAACCACTTTTTTCGGCATGTTCTTTGAATGAATCCATAATTTCTTTACCTGGAGCAGAAATAACTCAAGGATAATTTTCTACTTTATGAGAAGTAGCAAGAGCACCACCTGGTTGAACTCCAATAATTAAATTTTTAAGTTTATATCTACTAGCATACATTCCAGCAGGATATCAAGCTGAACCAGCTCAAACAATTATTAAGTCATAGTCTAGGTTTGTCATTTGTGTTTATTTAATATTAATAACATGATTTTATTTAATTAAATGAATTAGTCAAATTTAATGAGAATTATTCTCAGTATATTGTTTTATTTCTAAAACTTGCATAAAAAGTCTTATAATGTATTATTTATCTAATTAATAATAAATATAATTATGGGAAGACAAAAATCAGAAAGGGAATTAGAACAATTTCAAAATAAAATAGAATATGCTGAAGGTGAACTTAGAGTTTTTATTGCAGATATATTACCAGCAGATTTTGTTATTAGAACTACTATGGAAGATAGAATAGTAGAACTTGAAAATCTTGTAAATACTTATGGTTGAGTAGTAATAGTTAAACATATTCAAAATAAATCGACACCAGATTATAATACATTTATTGGAGAAGGTAGGTTAGATGAGATTATTGAGCAAATGGAAGAAGAAAATGCTAATATTTTAGTTCTTTGAAATG
>JALSMB010000024.1 GCA_026988025.1 Candidatus Altimarinota bacterium
TCTGTTTTCTTTTGTAATTTTCAATCATTATTTAGATCTAAGTATACTTTAAAGTTTCTTAATACTTTATCTCTTTTGTCTTTCTTTCAATTTTTGTTTTTATCAAAGTATATATATCAAGATATTTTTGCTGAATTTTTCTCTATTTTATTAATATTAATAGGTTTAAATTCTTTTTTTCTTTATTTTCTAATGAATAAAAAACAATATCTAATCCTTACAAGGATTAGATATTGTTTTAATAAATATTTCCTTATTTCTATCATAACATCCAACTCAGGATTCACATATATTAATATAAGGAGCATTATATTTCGGATATGTATAATACTTAGTTCAATACATATTGATATATAATAATGATTCTAATTTAAATCAAAATATATACTTTTCATTTCAATTATAGTTACTAATATCATAACAATTTTTTATTGGTTTTATATTAGCATTATATTTTTCATTAAATTCTTTTAATGTGTAAAATTTATCAGTATTTTCAGGAATTTTCTCTAATATTATTTTTGCTTTTTCTAATTCATTAAAATTATAATAATCTACATATGTTAAATATGATTCTCTTATTATAAATGCAAAAATAATTATAAAAATAACTTTTAATATTATTTTCTTTATATTTTTTTTCATTTTTCTTTAATTAAAAATTATTTATGTTTTCTATGATTTTTATTTTTTCTCTTATAAGATTTTAATTTTATTATAAAATCAATATTTTCTATTTCTTCTCAATTTTTTAATTCTATATAATAATATCATTCTTTTGGATTTAAGTCTATTATTCTACTAAATCTCTTTATAAATTTCATTCATTTGTCTCATAATCTTACTTTATATTCTCAACTTTTTAGATTTTTAAATTCATAATATCATTTTTTATTTGTTTTTATATATGGTTCTGTTTTCTTTTGTAATTTTCAATCATTATTTAAATCTAAGTATACTTTAAAATTTCTTAATACTTTATCTCTTTTATCTTTCTTTCAGTTTTTATTTCTATCAAAGTATATATATCAAGATATTTTTGCAGAATTTTTCTCTATTTTATTTATATTAATAGGCTTAAATTCTTCTATTTTATTAAGTTCTCAATCATTATTTGTATCTAATTTATAAATAACTGATTTATCATCATTTTTTATTACTTTATTCCAGTATATAATATATTCTTGTAATCATATATTTGATACTACATCTTGAATATATACTGTTCATGTTCAGTTATTTTGAAAATTATCTACTAGTAAATTGTATTTTCATATTTTATTATCATCAAATTTTATAGTAATATTTCCTCTTGATATATTATATTTATCTATTTCTCAAGTATTAGTTTCCACATTTGCTATTTTTGTATAATAATCTCATCATGCTATCATTAAATCATAAGATTCTTTTGTCTTTCATATTATCTCTATACTTAATCAATCTATTTTATTAGGTAAATATATTCTATTAAATCAGTTTTTATTAATATTAATTGAATTTAAATTATTTAATACATTAACTCATGTGATTTCATTAATTATATTTCAATCAATAAATCATGATTTATTTCAATATGAATCCTTTATTATAAAATCAACCATTCATGAAATAGTATACATAGTATCTTTTTCGTTAAATCATCAAGGTAAAGATAAGTTATTATCATATAATGTATTATTGACTTCAACTATTCATATTTTTTTAAATACATCCCAATTGTATCAATTAGCAATATATGTATTATTTGTAAAATCTATTTCTATGTAACGATTATATGCATAGAATCTTCAATTCTTAGTTTCTAAAAAAGGATAAGGATAATTATTATCCCATATATAAATTTTATTTCACTCTACTTTATATGGTACTACTGCATGTCAAGGATTAGATGTACATAAAAAATCTAAAAATAAACAATTATCTTTTCATTTAAATGTCAAAATATAATTTTTTTCTGGATTATCTTTTATCGTATTTAAAATATCAATTGGTTTCATGTTATTATATGATTCGTTTTCCATATTTGAATAATTAGTTTCATATTGAAATAATTGGTTTGCTAAAATAGCTTTAATTATTTCATTATATCATATCCAATTATCTCAATTTATAGAGTTCTCTATATTTAGTTTATCCCATATATATCAATTTCAAATTAATTTAGAAAACTCTAAAAAATTGCTTTTAATATATGATAAATTTAAAAATTGAGTAACTGATGTTAGCGATAATCAAAAACAATTTCATGCAAATATATTCGGTTTTTCGTTATTAAGTCATATTATTTCAAATGCATCAATATATTTATTTTGATTATTATTAAATGATGATAATGGAAAAATTAAATCTAATATTTCCCATTTACTACCATATTCAATTTTTCTTATTCAGTTGTTTTCTAAAATAGATCATGTTAGTAATGTATAATCAGGATTATTATTATAAAATTTATACCCATAAGGATAAGGTTCAAATCATTCAAATATACTATAGTCTGTTTCTCATTTAAGGTTTCATCAAAATCATAGTATTTCACTTTTATTTCAATTTATATCTTCAGTATATGCTTCCCAATAATAAT
>JALSMB010000025.1 GCA_026988025.1 Candidatus Altimarinota bacterium
AAATTAATTATTTAAAATGGAATTAACTAAAGTTATTATTACAGCTATGAAAGAAGAAGCTGATTTGATTATTAAAAGATTTAAATTAACAGAATTAAATAAAATTAATAATATTACAATATATACAGGGAACAGGGAGAGTTCAGACTGAAATGATAAAATAATTTTAGTACTTACTGGTATAGGAAAAATACAAGCAGCTATAGCTACAACCTATATTTTAGAAAATTATACTCCTGACAAAATAATTAATATATGAATTGCTGGTAATTTAAATAATGCTGATGCAAAAATTTGAGATGTATTTTTACCAAATTCTTTTATTCAACATGATATGTACTTACCTTTTGAATGAGAACATTTAGATTACGCTAAAAAATGAATTTTTCTTGATTATGCTATCTGAGAAAATTATAATCTTGAAAAATTTTGATTGATATTAAATTGAATTTGTTTAACCTGAGATCAATTTATAGATGATGAAGAAAAGGTTAAATCTTTAAGGGAAGAGTATGGAGCAGACATATGTGAAATGGAGGCCTTTTCTATATTATCTGTCTGTAGACAATATGATATTTTAGATAAGTGTGTTGTAATTAAAGCTATTTCAGATTGAGCTGACAATGAAGCAAGAGATGCTCATATGAATAATTTAGAATTTGCTATGTGAAATAGTGTGGATGTTTTAGAACTTGTATTATAAGAAAAAGACTGAAATTTTTCAGTCTTTTTAGTATTTTTCAAAGTAAATATCATCTGTGTTAAAATTTATTTTTTTTAATTTATCAATAGATGATTCAATCATCGTAGGAGCTCAGCAAATGTAAATTTCATGAAATTCTTTTATATTTTCCCTAGTTAAAAAATTTGTAGTATATCATGAATTAATTATTTTTCATTGATGATTTAATTTAAAATCATATAAATCTTTAACTCTACTTATATATATATGAAAATTAAAATTATTATGCTTATTTTTTAATTCTTTTAATTTATCTAAGTAAAATATATCAGATTCTTCTCTTACTCAAAAAATAAACTCTATTTTAGTTTTATCATCAATATTTAATTGATAGTTTATCATATTATATAATGGTACTAATCATGTACCAGTTCATATAAATAGTTTATTTTTAGTATTCTCCTGTAATAAAAAATGTCATGCTGGTCCAACTCATTTTAATGTATCTCAAACTCTTAATTCACATATATGCTTACTTCATCATCTTCATCATTCTGATAACTCCCGTTTTTTTATAATTAAAACTATTTCATTTCATTTAATTTCTAGGATTGAATAAGCTCTTCATCATAATCATTCTAGTAAAAAAGTAATAAATTGTCCTGGTTTCATCTCTATTTTTTTTTCTCATTTAAAAGTCATTAAAAAAACATTATGAGTGAGATTTTTTTTATCTTTCAATTTTAGTTCTTGTATCATTTTTATGGTTTTAATTAATATATTGAAAATATTAATACCTTTATGATTTTTTGCAAATAAAAATACTGAGACAAGTGACTGTCTCAGTTAAGATTTTTACCAATGAGTACCTCTATGACCTTGATCATAGTGTCCCAGTTCGGTAATCAAAAATTGTAACATTATAGAATTTGGGATTTTACGACCACCTCTATCCTCTTTTAACTTAATAGCTTTAATATAAAGTGAACGTCTATCTTCTTTTTCAGGGATAAGATTTTGAATCCCATCAAAGTTTTCATTTTTTTCATCAACACCTCTAAACCAAAATTTATTAATCTTTGATTTAATTCTATTTTTAACAAAATCAAAACTTTCATTTTCACCAATTAACATTTGGTAATTTTCTTTGGGTTCCCAGTAATTACCCATTGTAGATTGTAAAGTTAGGTTGAAAAATTGAGAAACAACATTTCTACCTAATCCATAATGTAGACCTAAATCCTTTTGAAGCTGTTTACTTGCTTCATTTGTACTTATTGAATGATTATCCATAAGTTATCCTTTTGTTTTCCTAGTGTTCATTTAGAGTGATTTCGAATGTCACTCAAATATCTTATTTTGAGATATAATTACTTACTGGACTTTCTTTATACTTTTATACTATAAATTGTCAAATAAATTATAACTTTACATTATTTGAACTAAAAATATACTTAATATTATTATATTTAATGTATATAATTATATATGAAAAAGATTTATTTAATAGATGCTAATAGTTTTATTTACAGAATGTTTTATGGAGTACCAGAAATGGTTACTAAAAAATGAGAATATGTAAATGCTATTTACTGAATAGCAAGGTTTTTTCTAGTACAAATGAAGTATGAAAATCCTGATTATTTAATATTTGTAAAAGATGCAAAAGGTAAAAATTTTAGACATGATTTAGATGAAAATTATAAAGCAACAAGAGATAGAATGCCTGATAACTTAAGGACTCAAATGCCTATTATTTCTGATATGGTAAAAAAAATGTGAGTTCCAATTATTGAAATAGAATGATTTGAGGCTGATGATGTAATATGAACACTTGCAGATAATTATAACTGAGTAACTGATATAGAGGTTGATGTTTTAACATGAGAT
>JALSMB010000026.1 GCA_026988025.1 Candidatus Altimarinota bacterium
TACTAAATCTCTTTCTCATTTTATTATTTCATTTCAATTAGAATCAGAAATAGAAACTTTTATTTTATTGTTTCATGAAATATTAGTAGATTTTAATCTAAAAATTTTAAATCATTCAAATGTTGTTCATTTATTTATAACTGAATTATCTTCTAAAAATACAATTCATTTTCAATCTAATTTTATATCATAATTATAAAATTCTCATGTTACTACATTTAAATATTTATCATAAATAGTAATAAAATTTGTTGAAACATTTCATCATACTTCCATTAATGTTGCTCATAAAGTAGTTTCAATTGTATGAGGTATTTCAGGAATTAATTCAATATTTTTTACAGTCAAAAATCAACTAGAATCTTTTATTTCTATTTTATAAGAACCAGACTTTTTAATTCAAGATATTCATTTATATAAACTTAAATCATTTTTATTTAAATTTAACTCAGTAATAACTATATTTTTACTATTTTTTATTTTAATATTAAGTGGATAATCAATAGGAATACTCTTTCCAGTTTTTGATATATTATCTAAAATTAATACCATTTTCTCTTTTGCTAAAGAAGAATTATTAATCAGGTTTTTAATATCATCTATTCATCAATTATTTTTATCAGCTATGAATATATTAGTTTTATCATTAACCTTTAAAGAATTTAATCCTGAATTAATTATTAATCAATTATCACTATTATTTAATTTATAACTATTATTAAATAATCTATCTCATCTTATTTGTAAAATTAAATCATTTGATTCCATAAAAATAGACTCTTTCCCATTAGAATCATTAATTACTAATGTTGATTTTATGTATATATTTGAATCATAGCCTTTTAATCAAATTCAATAATTTGCAATTCATCTAACAATAGGTATTTCGAAACCCTTAAAAGAAACATATTTAGAAATTATATTTTGATTATTTTTATATAAATCATTTATATCATAAACAATTTCCTTATTTGTTTCTGAAAAATCAAAATCTTTATTTTTTATTCATTCAATTTTAACTATTTCAAATTTTACCTTAGTATTATTTAAATTTGTAATAATTTTTCATTTTTTATCTTTAAAGATTGCTTTTAGTTTAGCATTTTTATTATAGTAATATTTTTTACCATCAGATACTAAATTTAAAATTCAATCATTTCATAATTTATTTTCTATACAATCATTTATTCAATTTTTATCGAAATCTCACTTACATTCATTTAATTCTACCAATTCATCCTTAGATAATAAATCTAAAGCTGATTGTCAACATTCTCAACCAGATAAAGAAATTGTTGGTGGCATCATCTCTCATAACCGACACATTACAGCAGGAATCCATTCCCATATAGGAACACCATCAGGTGGAGCACACTTAAATAAAGAACTTTCATTATCTAAATTACCTCATCAAATATTTGATCATAAAAGTCACGATGATAAATTAAGATTTTTTGATAAAATACTTCCATATGGATTATCAGATTTTCATTCTGGATCCATTTTTATATACATATTTTTAGCATCTCACTCTGCTCATAAATATGAAATTTCATATTGTTTTTTACTTTTTGGTAAAAAATATTTATCTTTAGTCGAAGTGCTATCATTTAAATAATTATCAAATATAGCTCAGTATTTAGCCGAAACTGAAGATAAACTATTCCAATAAATAGCAAAAACTAATGTATCATAATAACTAATTGTTTTTTCTTCATTTCAAACCTTAAATGTTTTACTTGGTTTATCTTTTAGAAATTGAATTAAATTAAAATTAGAAGATGGATAAGTTTTTCAAGTTATTTTTAAAATATTATATAATTCTAAATCTTTTCAAGTTAATAAAGAAGGATTATTATTATTTATTAAACCATTAATTTCTAAAGATTTTTTTCTTAAAACAGAATCAAGTGCTTTTGAAACAGAATCAAGTGTTATTCTTGTTTTATCTCAGATATCAACTCTAAATAATGCTGGATAATCTATTTTTATTAAATTTCATTTAGCTCAAATAAAATCAATATATCTATCTTTATCAACTGGTAAAGATAAAGTCATTGTAGCCGCAATTTCTCATTGTAATTCAGGTGCAGTTGGTGATTTATGAGTAATATAAGAAGGTATTTTTTTAAATTTCCAAGTTTGAACTAGTTTTCATTTTTCACAAGTATAATTTGATCAAGTTCATAAAAAATCATATACTTTTACTGAAGTATATTGTTTAATTATAGTTTTATCTGAATTATATTCAGTTATATAATCTGTTCCACAATTATTTATATCTGAAAGACTTTTTTCAGGATTTGCTTTATAAAAATCCTCGTATCTAGTATTAAATGTATTTTTTTCATATGTATTATCTGTAGTACATAACCAATCAGTTGTTCAAATATTACTTCTAGATTTATATGTAGTATTACAAGTATAAGAAGTATCTCAAGAAAAAGCAGAAAAATTCGAATTCCAAGTTTGCCTTAAATCAGAAAGTAAATTATTGTCAAAACAATCAAGTGGAGATGGATTTTTTAAACTATCTATACTCTTCCTTGATCATCAAATATCAAATAAAGGAACTATAGATCACTTTACATTACTGTTAACTATATCAATTATTCATAAACTAGCTTTATTCTTATCAATATTTAAAGGACTATTTCATCACCATATTCATTTTAAAGATGATCAATCAGATAAATTAGCATTACAATATTGATTATTTATTTTATCATGATCCTCTTTCGAAAGATTTATATTTAATCATCTATTAGCCTCTACTAATTTTCATCAATTATTAGTATTTCATCTATAAATACTACATTCTGAAGCTTTAGTTATATTATTAGAATTCATTCAATAAAGATAATTTATATCTTCATTACCACACTTATTACTATTATATAAATAACCTATTCAATAATTTGGTCATTTAATTTCATCTCTATACCAAGTTGATATAGCTATATTTCTAGATAAACCATTTTCTACTAATTTATCAATTTTATTTTCTAAATCATTATTTGCATCTTTAATTATTCAATCATTTACTATATCTAACACTGTAACCAAATATGGTATTAAGTCAGCATTAACTTCTCATCATATTTTATTATACCTTCAAGCATTATGAATATAACCTCTTAAATCTCAAATAGCTCATTTAGCAAATATTTCTAAAAATTTATTAGTCATATTATCAGTAATATACCTAGTCTGTATGTCTGGTGATTTTGAAGTATCAGGAGTTTGAGTTCATCAATTCAATAAATCTTCTGGAATTTTTCAAAAAGGAGAATTATCTCAAAGAGCATTTATCTTTTCTGATAAACCTCAAACCATTGATCAAATTTTATCACTAGCCGTTCATGAAACAATAGCAGATATTTTATCAGCTAATTCTTTTGTATATCTACTATATACAATGTCTTCTTTGTTTGATAAATAAGCTTCGTATCATTTATATTTAGTATAATTTAAAGCCTTTTCTTCTCTAAATTGATCATAATAAAAAACAAAAGTATCATATGAAGATTTAACTCATGTCTTTTTATCTCAATTTAATATTCATTCTGAAAACTTAAAATTTCAAGTTCAATTATAAAAATCATGATTTTTATTAAAATATTCTTTTAATCAATCAATATCTTTTTTAGTATCTCAAAAATTTGGAGATATAACTCAATGCCAAATTTCTGATTTTAAACCATTTTGGTTATTTTTATTTTTTTCGTATCTCTTAGTTTTATTATTATATATATATACTTTATCTTCAAAATCTGTAAATGGTAAAATTGTTCTAGACGAATTTCATCAATCAAAAACTAAAGGTAAATTAAAGTTTCAAACCAAAACTGTTCAAATTAACTTTGATTCAAAATCTACAGTACTATCTACTCATTTATATCAATTATAATAAAGTGATTCATTTAAAGAAGCTATATTAAAAGCAGGTGTATTTACAGGAGTTGGTATTATAACAACTTTAGTATTTTCTAAAACTCACTGGATATCATCTGCATATCTATTTAACTCTGTTTTAATTTCATCATAACTATCTTCATCAACAATTACAGATACTAAATTATAATATTCTGAATTTCATGCAAATACTTTAAAATCAAATAAAGGTATTCTAAAAGTTAAACTAAAAAACATTGAAAATAACAATAAACTAGATAGTGATTTTTGTATTTTATTATATTTCATAAAAGCTATATTTTGATGAATAAACAAAGAGAAATGATTTATTAACATTTTATCAAAAAATATAGAATTTACAAGATTTTTTGTACTATTTTTGTATACAAAAAAATCACTATTTATAGTGATTTTTTATTATAATTATATTTCTGTCTTTCAACCCATAAATGGAACTAATATATCAGGTATTTTAACATTACCTTCTGATGTTTGATAGTTTTCTATTATAGCAATCATACACCTACTCATAGCAATAACTGTTCAATTAAGAGTGTGAGCATATTTTAAACTATCATCTGAACCTTTATATTTTATAGATAATCTTCTTGATTGAAACTCTCAAATATTTGAACAACTTGTAACCTCCCTATATTTATTTTGAGTAGGTACCCATGCTTCCAAATCATATTTTTTCATAGCAGGATTACCTAAATCTCAACTACAAACGTTTAATTTTTGATAAGGAATTCATAATCATTGCCAAATATCTTCCTCCATTCATATCATAAAATCATGTAAAGATTGTGAATCTTCAACTTTACAAAAACTAACCATTTCTAATTTATCAAATTGATGTCATCTTAAAATACCTTTCATATCTTTACCTGCTGATCATGCTTCTTTTCTAAAACATGAACTATAAGCAATATACATTTTAGGTTCTTCTAAATCTAATATTTCTCAAGAATGATAACTCGTAACAGGAACTTCAGATGTTCAAACAAGATGTAAATCATCATCATCAGGATTTACTCTATATAAACCATCAGTTTGATCTGCTAAAAAACCTGTACCAAACATAGCTTTCTCTCTAACTAAAACTGGTGGTAAAATAGGATTAAATCATTTAGCTACCAATTTACTCATAGCATAATTTATAAGTGCAAACTGAAGCAAAACTAAGTCACCTTTTAAATACCAAAACCTAGCTCAACTAACTTCTGCTCATTTTTCAGTATCAATCCATCATTTAGATTCTCAAATTTCATAATGAGTTTTAGCGTCAAAATCAAATTTTGTAGGTTCTAAAAATTTTTCTACTATAATATTATCCTCATCAGTATCTCAAATAGCTGCAGTATCATCTAATAAGTTAGGTATTTTATAATACATCTCTTTCCATAATTCTTCAACCACTTTTTGTCTATTTTCAAGTGTTTTTAAATCCTCTCAAAGCTCTTTCATTTCAACAATTTTTGCTGGCTTTTCTTCATTAGATAAAGTTGGTATTTTCTTACTAACCTTGTTTTTAATAGCTCTTAATTCATCTACTTTAACAAGTAAATCAAGTTTTTCAGTATCTATTTCTAAAAATTTATCAAGATCTAAAGTTAAGTTTCTCTTAATAATATTATCTTTTACTAAATCTGGATTATTTCTAATAATTTTTATGTCTAACATTTGTCTAATATAAATAATTAATTTGTCTAATTATAGCTAAAAAAACAAAAAATCAACTTTTAAAAGTTGATTTTTATATAAATTTTTTCATTGCAACCTTTGCTTCTTTATCCATACTTCTTTCTTTTAGTATTTGTTTCTTTTGATAAGCCTTTTTTCATTTAGCCAATCAGACTCTTAATTTTATTAAACTTCAAACAAAATATAACTCTAATGGTATTATCGAATAACCTACTTCTCTATTTTTTCAATATAAATAGTTAATCGTTTTTCTGTGTAAAAAAATCTTTCTTTCCCTTTCTGTTTCTACACTTTGACTATTAGGGAGAGCTTTCCATGCTGAAATATGCATTGATTTTATATATAATTCATTGTTAATTACAACAATAAAAGATCATTTTAAATTAACATGACCACTTCTAACACTTTTTGTTTCATGTCAACTGAATTCTATTCAAGCCTCCCAACTATCTAATATTTCAAAGTCAAAATAAGCTTTTTTATTTTTTGTAATCAGATTATTTATAACTTTATTTTTTTTCATAAATCTAATCTTTAAAAATATTATCTATATTTTTTATAATATAATCTGAACTTTTTCATTTAAACATCCAATTCCAATTTAAGTAATCATCTATATCATATTTTCATATTTTTGTATGTGGGTTTACTTGTATAGGAAAATGTACATGATAATCTGAATAAGATTTATCTGGAACTCAAGTTATTCCTATTGTTCAAATAGGTTGTCATTTACTGATAACTGATCAAGCTTTTACATTTGTAAATATTTCATCTAAATGACTATAAAAAATAACATCTCATTTCATTGTTTTTAACCATACTTGGTTTCATCTTAAAATATCTAAATTTTTCACTTTACCATAATCAGATATTTTTTTTCATCTTTTTATTTTATCTAAATCTGAAAATTTAAAACCAGAGACAATTCTAACAATAATTCAATCATCAATTGCTAAAATTTGATCTCAAAAATTTCAATCCACATCCCATCAATGATGTATACCATCAGTATAATCAGACCTATACGGTCTTCAAGCATTTGGAATTTTTGATAATTTTCTAGAAATTTTATGTCAAGAAAGTGGTACTAAATATTTCTCAGATCTTTTTTCTATTATATTATTTAATAAGTTTAAATTGTAAATAGACTCTTTATACAACCTATTTCTGTGTAAATATTTATAATAATTTTTTTCAATTATAGGATTATATTTTAAATATCATGAATACAATTTAACTTTATTTTCTAATATTTTTTTATATTCCAATAATTTATCAGTTTTTATATCTAATAAATTAGACAACGCATTATACTCTTTAACTATATTTATAGAAAATTTATTTTCTATTTCATTATTTTCATTTACTAAAATTAAATCATTACTTTCACAATTATTATTAAAAAATTTAATTTCATATAAATAAAAATTTCATTTTTTATATTTTAAGTTTGAATATATATCACAATTAGATTTTATTTTATATTTACTCAAATCCTTTCATGACTCAAACATTATTTTAGTTTTATTTAAATAAATAGAATCTAAAAAAACATTGTCAGATAATTTAAATGCAATTTTAGTTGTATTATTAAAAATTCATGTTCATGCATAAACAAGTGTATATCAAAATAATATACTAAAAAGTACTACTGATATTATTGATGTAATAATTGATTTTTTATTCATAATTTAATATTTTTTTTAAAAGTGCATTTATTATAGTAAAATATTAAATTTTTCAATATTTTTTAATCTAATACTGTTAAAAACTATGAACTACATTTTCACTCAGACTTAAGTGGTCTAAATATTTTAATATTAGTAAAATTCTTTTCTTTCAAATATAATCAATGTAAATTTGATAAAACTCCCTTATCACAATAAAGTAAATAATTTTTACCCCTATCTAAATCTTTAAATTTATGGTTAATTTCAAAAAATGGAATTTCAATAATTTCAACATTTTCTAAAATTAATTTATTTTTTCTTATATCAGCCTCTTCCCTAAGATCAATAACTATTTCATCATCTCAAGCTAAAAACACTGTTTCTATTTCAGTAGCTTCCTTGTTATTATATTCTTCCATCATTTTTTTAACGAATTCAACTTTTTTTCATTCTACAGCTCTTATTAAAACTTCATCTAATATATTCTGTTCTTCTTTTAAAATATCTTCTAATTTTGCTCAAGTAGCAGGCTTATCTGAAATAATTCAACAATATTCAGGCATATTACATGCAAAATTATAAGTTCAAATTTTACTAGCAATATCAATTATTTCTTGTTTATTATCTGCAATAAGCGGCCTTAATACTAAATTATCACTAGCTTTATCAATTACATGCATATTTTTCAAAGTTTGACTTGATACTTGTCATAAACTATCTCATTTTACAAGTGCAAAATAGTGATCTTTTGAAACCATAGAAGCAGCTCTCAACATAAATCTTTTAAGTAAAACTCATCTAAATCTAGATTGTACTTTTATTAATAATTCAGCTATTATTTCTTCGAAATTTACTGTAATAAATCTAGCTCTTTTATGGGGTACTGAAAAAGTTTTCCAAAGATAATATGAAACTTGTTTTACTCATAATTCATGAGCACTCCCTCATAAATTAAAGAATAAATAATCAACTTCACATCATCTTTTCATCATAGAATAAGTACTTACTCACGAATCAAATCAACCAGAAATCAAACTTAATACTTTATCCTGAAATCATACTGGATACCCTCATATTCATTCTATTCTATATTTAACTATATGTACCTTTTTATCTTTAACTTCAATATTTACTGTTACATCAGCATTTTTAATTTTTACTTTTGAATTTTTTGATTCTTTTAATAATCAACCTCACACATATCTTTCTAGATCAATAGATTTAAAATTATGATTCCCTGTTCTTTTTACTCTTGCTACAAAAGTTTTATCTTCTATCTTATCCAAATAAAAATTTCTTGCTTTTTCAAAAATAAAATGAAAAATTTCTTCTTCTTTTTCCGGTAAATTAAATGTTTCAACTTCCATAAAATGAGCAATTCATGAAATTTGAGTTAAGATTTTAGATATTTTTTCATCATTTCATTCAAGATTTAATCTATCCCGATTTCAAGTAACATTAACTTTTATATTATTAAAATCAAAATGTTTCTTAATGTTATTTTTAAGCATTAAAAGACACTGTTTTCTAACAGGTTTTGATTTAATTGTTATTTCTGGTGATATTTTTATTATATATTTCATTTATTTTATTATTATACTAAATATTTTTTATTATTTTACTATCATCATTACTCAGTCATCTATATCAATTGGTAATACATTAAATTCTATATTATTTTCTTCTAAATATTCCCATAATCAAACCATTTTAGGTCTAAATTTTATTACATCATCTATTATAATTATTCATCAAACTTTGAGTTTTGGTAATGATAATTCAAGAAAATCTTTTGATCTTCTCATCATTCAGTCAATAAAAATAAAATCATATGAATTATCTTGCAATTTTGGAATTTCATCTAAAGCATTTCATAAAATAAGTGAAATAGTACTTTCTAGTCAAACTTCTTTTATATTTTCTAATGCTTCCAAATGAGATTTTTCAGAAAAATCTATACTTAATAATTTTCATCATACTTTTTCAAGTTCAATTCAAAAATTAATTCAACTAAATCAATTTGCAGTTCAAATTTCTAACATATTTTTAGTTTTTGATATTTTTATCAAATCAACCAAAAAATTAACATTAACATCACTTATATTTGGTATAGTATTTTTTATACCATAATCTCTTAAAGATTTTAAAAATAATTTTCTATTCAATTTACTAAAATTAATAATAATTAATTTTAAATTTACTTGCATTTTTTCTTTTTGCAATCTTTTACAAACAAAAATTTGCCTTTTTAAAAGAAATTAATTATACTACTATTGTTATATTTTAAAAAATAATATTTATATATATGAGTAATACAATAAGAAATAGCTTATACGCTGTTATAGGATTGACTTTAATAAGTTTAAATAATGTAGCATTAGCATTAAATTTTTGAAAAAATGATGAACTATCAGGTTCAACTCAAACTGTTGATGTAGTAATTACTAAATGGGTTGCATTCATAATTGGATTTCTATACTTAGTTGCAGTTATAATTATGATATATGGTTGATTTACTATATTAACAGCTGGATGAGATGAAGAAAAAGTTAAAAAAGGTAAAACAATATTAATGCAAGCAGGTGCTTGATTAATAGTTATTTTTATTGCTGGTTCAGTAGTAAATTTAATAATTTGAGCTTTATTTTGAGCAGGTCAATAATAAATAAAAAAAGAGATTTTAAAATCTCTTTTTTTATTTATTAAAAATCATAATTTTCATCATCTCCTCATTCTTTTGTAAAAAATCATTTCAAACCATATCATATAAATATTCATACAACTATAGAAACAAATGATAATGTAGATGACTTAGCTCAAGAATCAATAAATACATAAGCTAATCATCAACTAACTATATTTTCAACAATAAGTATTGCTCAAAGAGCTAATCATCAGAAAATAAAAATTTTATTCATCATAATATATTTTTTAATTTTAATAATATTATTATAAAAGTTCTTAGTAGTAAATCAAACAAAACTATAAAAAAAGCTAGATTTATTAGCTTTTTTTTGTATAGTAAAGCAGATAATTACATAATTACAAATAAAAAAATGTATATACATAAAGATATAGAAAAAAAATGGCAAAATTATTGGGAAACCAATAAAACATTTAAAGTAGAAAATGATTTTACAAAACCAAAATATTATACTCTTGATATGTTCCCTTTTCCTTCATGAGCATGACTACACGTTGGTCATCCAGAATGAATGACTGCAAATGACATAATAGCTAGATATAAGACAACAAAAGGTTTTAATGTACTTCATCCAATGGGATGGGACGCTTTTTGATTGCCTGCTGAAAATTATGCAATAAAAACTGGTACTCATCCAAGTATAACTACTAAAGAAAATATAGATAATTTCAGAAAACAAATTAAATCTTTAGGATTTTCATATGATTGGGAAAGAGAAGTAAATACAACTGATCCAAAATATTATAAATGGACTCAATGGATATTTTTACAATTATTTAAAAAATGATTAGCTTATGAACAAGATTTACCTATAAATTATTGTCCATCATGTAAAACTGGTTTAGCCAATGAAGAAGTATTAAATGATTTCACATGTGAAAGATGTTGAACAAAAGTAGAAAAGAAAAAAATTAGACAATGGGTTTTAGCTATTACTAAATATGCTGATAGACTTTTAACTGATGTAGATAAGTTAGATTGGCCAGAAGGTATAAAAGAAATGCAGAGAAACTGGATTGGTAAATCTGAAGGTTGTGAATTTGAAATGAAAAAATCAGATGATGAAACAAAATCAATTTCAGTTTATACTACAAGAATAGATACAGTATTTGGTATGACTTATGCTGTACTAGCTTCTGACCATAAAGATGTTTTAGAATTTATAACTGATGAGCAAAAACAAATTTGTTTAAATTATATAGATAACTCAAATAAAAAATCAGACCAAGATAGAACTCAAGATGACAAAGAAAAGACTTGAGTATTTACAGGTTCGTATATTATAAATCCATTTAACTGAAAAGAAGTTCCACTATGGATTTGAGATTATGTACTATGAAATTACGGTACCTGAGCAGTCATGGCTGTTCCAGCTCATGATGAAAGAGATTTTGAATTTGCTAAAAAATATGATTTAGAAATTATTCAGAGTATAGCAAAAAGTTTTGAATATAAATGAAAAGACGCTCCAAAAAAATGAGTTGAAACTTTAAATAGAGAAACTGTTGATATCATTCTTGAAAATGAAAAATGAGAATTTTTATTACAAATAGAAGAACATAAAAACTGAACACATATTCATTTAGTTTGAGGATGAATTGATAAATGAGATTCAGAATTAGAAACTGTTACAAAAGAATTAGTTGAAGAAACTTGATATACTGACACAGAAATAGTTTGACCAGTTAATTTATCTCTAGCATATAGTTTATGATATAGAGCTAATAAAGACAAAAATCAACAATGTATAGGAAGAGTTTTTCATCTAATGTTAAAGTCTGATAATCAAATAATATCTGAAATAGATGAATGAAAACATACTGTTAAATGGGTTAAAAAAGAAGAAGTTTGAAAACTTATAAATTGGACATGACATTTAGACTTTTGGAATCATTTTTATAATTGAGAAAAACCTTTTACAAATTTATGAGTGTTAGTTAATTCATGAGAATTTGATTTACTTTGAAGTAAAGAAGCTCAAATTAAACTTATAGAATTTGCAGAAAAAGAATGATTTGGTTCTAAAAAAATAAATTATAAACTTAGAGATTGGTTATTTTCTAGACAAAGATATTGGTGAGAACCTATTCCTTTAGTTCATTGTGAAAAATGTTGAATTGTTGCAGAAAAAGAAGAAAATCTTCCTATACTACTACCTGAAACTGATAATTTTGAACCAAGCTGAGATGGAACAAGTCCATTGTCTAAGATAGAAAGTTTTGTAAATTGTAAATGTCCAGAATGTTGAGATAATGCAAAAAGAGAAACTAATACAATGCCTCAATGGTGAGGAAGTTGTTGGTATTATTTAAGGTATATGGATACAAATAATTCAGAAAAACTAGTAGATCCAGAAGTTGAAAAATACTGGGGTCAAGTTGATTCATATGTAGGTTGAGCTGAACACGCTGTACTTCATTTATTATATGCTAGATTTTGGCATAAATTTCTATTTGATATATGAGTAGTAAGTAATGATGAACCATTTTACAGACTAAGAAATCAAGGTTTAATTACAGCACATTCATATCAAAATGAACAAGGTAGATTAATTGCTAACGATTTAGTAGAAGAAAAAAATTGAAAATATTTTGATACTGAAACTGGTGAAGAATTAAAACAAGTAGTAGCAAAAATGAGTAAATCATTAAAAAATGTTATTAATCCAGATGATATAGTAGATGAGTATGGAGCAGATAGTTTAAGATTATATGAAATGTATATGGCAGAATTTAAAGATTCTGCTCCATGGGATACAAAAAGTATAATTTGAGTAAGAAGATTTTTAGAAAAATCAGAAAGATTATTTTGAGCAGAAGCAAAAATAACTTCTGAAAATGATAATTTTACTATGAAACTTCTTCATAAAACTATTAAAAAAATAGAATGAGATATTGAAAATTATAAATTTAATACAGCCATTGCCTCTCTTATGATTCTTGTAAATAACTGATTACCAAAAGACAATAAATTACAAGAAGAATGGAAAAATATTTTCATAAGAATTCTTCATCCATTTGCTCCTCATTTGTCTGAAGAATTATGGGAAAGAATCTGAGAAAAAGAATCAGTATTTAAATCTACTTGGCCAGAATATGATGAAAAAATGACTATTGATGATACTATTAAAATTGCTGTACAAGTACTATGAAAAGTAAGATGAACTATTGAAATAAACAAAGATGAAGACAAAGATTCAGTATTAAAAAAAGCTAAATCTAATGAAGATGTAGCTAAATGGTTAGAATGAAAAGATCTTATGAAAGAAATTTATGTTCCTTGAAAAATTGTTAATTTAGTTGTTAAATAAAAAAATAGTAAATCATAATGATTTACTATTTTTTTATTTATTTAAATTTTTATTTACAAAATCCCAGTTAACTAAATTCCAGAAATTTTCTATATATTTAGGTCTAGCATTTCTAGTATCTATGTAATATGCATGTTCCCAAACATCTATAACTAGTAATGGAGTTTTATCAGTAGTAATAACAGTATCAGCATTTGAAGTATTAACTATTTCTAATTTACCTTCTGTTGTTTTAACTAACCAAGTCCAACCTGAACCAAAATTAGTAGCAGCAGAAATACTAAATTTTTCTTTAAAAGTTTCAAAATCTCAAAAATCTCTATTTATTAATTCTGCAATTTTTTCATAAGCTTCTCAACCAGCATTTGCAGCCATACAATTCCAATAAAAAGTATGATTATATACCTGTGCAGCATTATTAAATACTCCCCCTTCAGAATCTTTAATAACATTTTCTAAGTCATCATTATCTAAATCAGATCCAGAAGTTAAATTATTAAGATTATTTACATAAGTTTGGTGATGTTTCCCATAATGAAATTCTAATGTTTCCTCAGAAATAAATGGCTCTAATGCATTTTTAGCATAAGGTAGTTCAGGTAATTTAAACATATTTGTATATTAATAATAAAGTATTACTAAAATAGTAATCATTCTTTTTTTAAAATCAAACATTTTATAAATTATTTTCTTCTTAATTTTCTTAAGAAGATTATTATAAAATATTTAATTTTCTTGTTAATATAAATATAATTTTCACTTACTTGTCTAACATCTTTTGAAAGTTTTAATTTAAAATCAGTTACTCATGCTAATTCACTATTATTATCTCATGGTGAAGCTATTCATAAAAAATCATATAACTTACTTCAATTTTCCTTAGCTATTTTAATAGCAGTCCATTGTAATAAGTATGGAGCCATCATATTTCTATATTCTTTATCTGATGTACTAGCTCAATAATAATAAATAGATATACCTTTATCAAATGTAAAAATTCATCATGCTATTACTTTACCTCAAACATAAGCAAGTAGTAATTTTGATTTTTTAAGACTATTTAAAAAATCTTTATAATAATCCATACTATTTCAGTTAAAACTATCTCTAGAAGTAGTTTCAAGCATTAAATCATAATATTTTTGTATATTTACATCTGTTTTTTCTACTTCCTTAACTTCAACTCATTTTTTAACTGCAACTTTTATATTATATCTCCCCTTAGGCTTCATTTTTGCTAATATTTCATCTTCTGTTTGTTCTAAATCTATAACAGAAGTATATGGAGTTATAAACTTTTTATAATATCATTTTTTAAAATTATTTATTTTTATCTCTGATTTATTATCATAATTTAAAGTTTCTATTTGAATAAAAAGACATTTTTCTTTTTTACAAAGTTCTATCAATTCATTAACATCTTTTTTACTTAATTCTTTTTCAAGCCCTAATATAAATAATCAATATTCACCTAAAGCTACCCTTCTTTTTTCTATAAAAATATTATTTATGCTAAAAAATTCTGAAACCTGTCCAGATTTTTTTAGCATTTTTTGCCACTCTAATATTTGCCAAATAGACATTATTTTTTTGTTAAATGATTAATTCAAGAACCTGAAATTTTTCTTCATCTTGATGTTCTTTCTATAAAACCAATTTGTAATAAATATGGTTCAACTACATCTTCTAAAGTTGATTCCTCTTCTCATATAGCAGAAGCAAGAGTATTTAATCCTACAGGACCCGAATTAAATTTATTATATATAGTTTCTAAATATTTCCTATCTAAATAATCAAGTCATAATTCATCAATTCAAATATCTCTAAATATTTCTTCTAAAACTTTAATATTAGACACATCTTTTCAAATAGTATAATAATCTCTAACTATTTTTAATAATCTATTAGATATTCTAGGAGTACCTCTAGATTTTTTAGCTATATTCTCTAAAGTAGCCTCATTTAAATTTAAATCAAGTTTTTTAGTATTATTATGAATAATTAATCAAATATCTTCATGGCTATAAAAATCTAATTTTAATACATTACCAAATCTATCTCTAAGTGGTGATGATAAAGCACTAAGTCTAGTAGTAGCTCAAACTAATGTAAAAGACTTTAAAGGTAACTTAACACTCTGAGCTCATGTACCTGAACCTACCATAATATCTATTTCAAAATCTTCCATAGCAGTATAAAGTATTTCTTCAACTTGAGGCCTAAGCCTATGTATTTCATCTATAAATAACACATCTCACTCTTCTAAATTAGATAAAATACTTACTAAATCTGATTGTTTATCAATAGCAGGTCAACTTGTGGATCTAAGTGATACTTCCATTTCAGTTGCAATTATATTTGAAATAGTAGTTTTTCCAAGACCAGGTGGTCAATAAAAAAGTATATGCTCCATAGATTCTCATCTAATTTTTGATGATGCAATAGAAACAGATAAATGTTTTTTAATACTTTCTTGACCTACATAATCCTCCAATTTTAAAGGTCTTAAAATATTAGATATTTTTCATTTATCTTCTTCTTTTTCAGTAGTAGATACTACTCTCTTATTTTCTTGCTCTTTAGATGATTCTATCACACATAAAATATTAGTAAGTATATTTTGTATATATTATATATATTAATAGATTAGTATCAACTATAATAGTTAAATAATTAATTGACATTATTATTAAGATAAGTATAAAGTATATACAAAAAA
>JALSMB010000027.1 GCA_026988025.1 Candidatus Altimarinota bacterium
GATTTATTTTTATTAATTTGTGATAAACTAGAATTTTTATCAAATCTTGAAAATTCATTTTGATAATCATAAAAAATATTAAAAGCACTTTTTATGTCTTTTAATATTTTTATTTCTGGAAAATTATCACTATTTATGATAATTTCAATTTCAGTTCACATTATATGTTTTATTTTTTTCATTTTTATTTTAATTTTAAAATAAATTTTGTTCATTTCCCTTCAATACTTTCTACAGATATTTTATAATCTAAAACCTCACATACTTTTTTTACTAAATTTAATCATACTCAATATCATTTAGAGAATTCATCTTCTCTGTATAAATTATCCCAAATTTTTTCTATATTTCCTTTTTTTATTCATTTTCAAGTATCTGAAATAGTTAATTTATTTTCTTTAAAATTTATTTTTATTTCTCAGTTTTCATTATTATATTTAAAAGCATTATCTATTATATTTTTAATGATTATTCCAAAAAATCACTTGTTTGTAGTTATATTTATTTTTTTTGAAATTTTATTTTTTATTAAAATATTTTTTTGCTTATATTTTTTTTCAATTTCTAAAATATTTTCTTCAATAATATTATATAAATTTATTTCTTGAATTTCTATAGTTTTTTTTGAGTTAATTTTTGTTAGAAGTAAAAAATGATTTAACAAACTATCTAATTTTTGTATTTGAAAATTTATTCTTTTCATACTATCATTTTGTTCTCATTCTAATTCTAAAAATTCTAATTCACTAGAAATAACCATTAAAGGTGTTTTAAATTCATGAGCAACTTGAGTATTAAATTGTGTTAAACTTTTGTGATTTTTATCTATAATACTTAAAAAGTTGTTTAAAGAATCAACTATTATATTTATTTCATCATCTTTTTGTAAATTATTTTTTAGTTTTTCAATTTTATTTAAATTAATATTTTTTAATTCATCAGATATTTTAAAGATATCTTTTAAAGCTAATTTTATAAATAACTTTTTAGAAACAATATAAGATAAAAAAGTAAAAAACATCAATAATATTAATCAAATTTTAATAATTTGTAATTGTTCAAAAAAATATTTACTTACATCAAAAGGAGAATAAAAATTCTTATTTTCTTTTTGTAAAATTAAATAAATTTTATTATTTTTTATATATAAATCTAAAAAGAAATGACTATATCAAATAATATTTATTTCTTTTTCCTCAAATAATTCAATATCTAACAATCAAAGTAAATCCTTATTTTCTTTATCATTATCTACTTCATCACTAATAACTTCTTTAAAACCAATATTTAAAATATCAGTAACCTCATTACTTTCTTTTACTTCTTCTATTTCTTTATTATACCAAGAAGAAAATAGATAAATATTTAATATTATAAGTAAAGAAAAAATAATAAAAAAAGTAAAAATACTAAAAATTATTGAAATCCTAGTTGATGTTTTAAATTTTTTATTTCTCATAATCTTTATTTATTGAATATCAAAAACCTTTAATAGTTTTTATAATAGTTTTTCAGAGTTTTTTTCTAAGTGCATAAATATAAACATCTAGCTTGTTGTCATCTGAAAAAATATCTCATTCTCCCCAAATTTCAGTTATTAAATCTGTTCTAGAAATAGTTTCTTTTTTATAAATAGTTTCTAAAATTTGAAATTCTTTCAATTTTAAATCAACTATATTTCAAGCTTTTTTTATAATCTTATCAGAAAAATTTATTTCTAAATTTCACAATTTTTCTATTTGTTTTATATTTAATCTTTTTGTTAAATTTAAAATTCTAAGATATAGTTCCTCAACTTTGAAAGGTTTCACAATATAATCATCAGCTCAACTTTCAAGACCTAAAATTTTATCATCATCTTCTCATTTAGCTGTCATCATAATTATTGGAATATTTGAAGTTTGCCTTATTCTTTTACACAAAGTAATCCCATCAATTTTTGGAAGCATCAAATCAAGCAAAATAAAATCAAACTCTTCTAGCAAAAACTTTTTAATAGCCTCTTCACCATCAAAAGCCTGAGTAATTTTATACTCAGGATTTTTAAATCTCAATATTTTTGAAATATTATCTGAAATATCTCTATTATCTTCTACTAAAAGTATTTTCATAATTATTTACATTCACTATTATAAATTCTCACTCAACTACATTTATTCATATCTGAAATTATAGTCAAAGAATAAATAAAAACAAGTGTTAGAATAATTACAAAAATTGAAACTTTATAATTATTAGTTAAATTTTTCATAATAAATATTTTTAAATCAATTATTTTGTAAATAGTCTATATTTGTTTGTACCATTTTAGGATTTCCACAAATATAAAATTCTGTATCTTTTGGAAAATTATACTCTTT
>JALSMB010000028.1 GCA_026988025.1 Candidatus Altimarinota bacterium
TTTTGTTATTTTTGTAATATATAGAATATTATTCAAATTACTCATGTAATTAATCATATTAACCGTATTCTAAATACTACATTTTCTTCACTCCATCAAATAGCTTCTAGATGATGATGAAAAGGAGCAATTCTTAATATTTTTTTTCAATTTCTAAATTTTTTACTTGTAAGTTGAATTATAACACTAATAGTTTCAAGAATAAAGATAGATCATATTATTAACATTACAAATAATGTATTTGTAATCATTGCTAAAATTCAAAGATTAGCTCATAAGGCCAAGCTTCATACGTCTCACATATATAATTGAGCAGGTTTTACATTAAACCACAAGAAGGCTATCAATGATCACACTATTGTTATACAAAGTGCTGATAACAAAAATAATCATTGATCAAAAGTAATATAACTATAGATTCAATAAGAAAATAATAATAATCAACCAGCTAATCAATCTAATCAATCAGTAATATTTACACTATTTGCTGCTGATATTATTACTAATATAAATAATGGAATAAAATATATTCAAATCTTAATATTATCTCAAAAAGGATGTTTTAATCATTTTATAAATTCACCAGCTCAATCTGTAATATTCCATCCTAATTTATAATAAAACCAAAAAGCTCATAATGTAGCAAAAAATGTTAATCATAACATTTTAACTCTAGCAGAAATTCACTTAGTTTTTCATATTCATTTAGCATTTAAATAATCATCAATTAATCACAATCATCAAATACTAAGTAATGTAAAAAGTGGTAAATATGTTTCTTGTTGATTAAATAACGAATTATTTATAAATCATAATTTCTGAAATAGTATACTTAATAATACCATCAAGAATACAGTAAAAATAATTACTGCTCATCACATAGAAGGTGTTCAAGTCTTTTTTTTATGAAGTTTTGCGAATTCAGTTGCTTTTCAAATAGTTGCTTCTTCTCTTATTTGTTTACCTAATTTTAATCTTTTTATATGATTGATGAATATAGGTATAATTATTAATCAAACAATAAAAGTAATTATTCAAAATGAGAATATAAAAATTAAATGTGATTCCATATTTATTTAGTTATTTATCATACGTAGTTTATAAAAAAAGTTGTTTTTTTCAAGTTTACTTTACAAAAAATACAATATATATAAACTCGTTTTATTATAAATTAATTATTTAAAATGGAATTAACTAAAGTTATTATTACAGCTATGAAAGAAGAAGCTGATTTGATTATTAAAAGATTTAAATTAACAGAATTAAAGAAAATTAATAATATTACAATATATACAGGGAACAGGGAGAGTTCAGACTGAAATGATAAAATAATTTTAGTACTTACTGGTATATGAAAAATACAAGCAGCTATAGCTACAACCTATATTTTAGAAAATTATAATCCTGACAAAATAATTAATATATGAATTGCTGGTAATCTGAATAATGCTGATGCAAAAATTTGAGATGTATTTTTACCAAATTCTTTTATTCAACATGATATGTACTTACCTTTTGAGTGAGAACATTTAGATTATGCTAAAAAGTGAATTTTTCTCGATTATGCTATCTGAGAAAATTATAATCTAGAGAAGTTTTGATTGGTATTAAATTGAATTTGTTTAACCTGAGATCAATTTATAGATGATGAAGAAAAGGTTAAATCTTTAAGAGAAGAGTATGGAGCAGATGTATGTGAAATGGAAGCTTTTGCTATATTATCAGTTTGTAGACAATATGATGTTTTAGATAAATGCGTTGTAATTAAAGCTATTTCTGATTGAGCTGATAATGACGCAAGGGATGCTCATATGAATAATTTAGAATTTGCTATGTGAAATAGTGTAGATGTATTAGAACTTGTATTATAAAAAAGACTGAAATTTTTCAGTCTTTTTAGTATTTTTCAAAATAAATATCATCTGCATTAAAATTTATTTTTTTTAATTTATCAATTGATGATTCTATCATCATAGGAGCTCAACATATATAAACTTCATGGAATTCTTTTATATTTTCTTTAGTTAAAAAATTTGTAGTATATCATGAATTAATTATTTTTCATTGATGATTTAATTTAAAATCATATAAATCTTTAACTCTACTTATGTATATGTGAAAATTAAAATTATTATGCTTATTTTTTAAATCTTTTAATTTATCTAAGTAAAATATATCAGATTCTTCTCTTACTCAAAAAATAAACTCTATTTTAGTTTTATCATCAATATTTAATTGATAGTTTATCATATTA
>JALSMB010000029.1 GCA_026988025.1 Candidatus Altimarinota bacterium
TAAATCTCACACTAACCTTCTACTTTGAGAGAAGAAGAAATATATAGAATGATTTTTTAAAACTTATAATTTATGAGTGGGAAAATGAAGAAGTGTTTTGGAAATGATAAAAGCTACAGAAAAAATAGTTTGAAAGGAAATTTCTTATAAAATAGTAGACAGAAGAGAGGGAGATTTAGCTGAAGTTTATTGTAATCCAGAAAAAGCTAAAAAAGAATTAGATTGGGAGGCTAAAATTAGTTTGGAAGAGAGTTTGGAGAATAGTTGGAGGTTTTATAATAAATAAAATTTAAAAAAGTATTAAAGAATATCAATACATTGAATAATACATACATTAAATACTATTAAGAAAGTAATAATACATACATTAGAATTTGTAAAAATGCTAATTTCTATTATAATAAGACATATTAGTCTATTTATGTATGAAATTATGAATAATTATACAAAATTAATACACTCAAATAAAACTGTTTTTTGAAAAAGGGATATTATGAATATCCTTGATTTTAAAACAAATATGGCTTTAGATAAATTTTTATATAGAGCTAAGAAAGAATGATTTTTAGAAAATATTTTTTATTGAATATACAATTTCAAAAATTATAATATTTTTGAACTTGCGTGTAAACTAAAGAAAAAATCATATATATCTTTAGAAACAGTATTAAAAAAAGAAGGTGTTATATTTCAATATTATGAAACTGTATTTTTAATAAGTGATAATAGTTTTAAAAAAACAGTATGATGACAGATATTTCAGTTTAATAAAATTAAGGATAGTGTTTTATTGAACCCTTTATGAGTTATTAATAAATGAAATTATATTATAGCTTCAAAAGAAAGAGCTATTTGTGATAGAATATATTTAAGTAAAAATTATTATTTTGATGATCTTTCTAGTTTAGATTTTAAAAAATTAAAAGAAATTTCACAAATATATAATAAAAGAGTTATTTTAGAAGTTAATAAACTAATAAATAAATATGCTTAATAAAGAAATACATAGACAGAAAATGTATAATATTTTAGTAGATATCTTTTCTTCAGATTTATGAAAATATTTAGCTTTTAAATGATGAACTGCTTGTTATTTTTTACATAACTTAGATAGATTCTCAACTGATTTAGATTTTGATTTAATAAAAGATAAGAAAAATATAGATGATGATATTATAAAAATACTTAAAAAATATTGAGATGTAAAAAAAGGTAATTATAATATTAAATTATCTTATGGTGAAAATGATATGAATATTAAAATAGATATAAATAGAAAAATTTGGAAAAATAATAGTTACGAAATAATAAATTTCTATTGAACTGATATAAAAGTACAAGATAAAGCTACTCTATTTGCAAATAAATTAGTTGCTTTAACTGAAAGATTAGCAAATAGAGATATATATGATGTATATTTCTTTATAAAAAATAGTTTTGATATAAATGAAGAAGTAATATTAGAAAGAATATGAAAAACAACAAAAGAATTATTTATAGAAATAATAAATACACTCAAAAAATTATCAGAAAATACTTCATGATGATATAAAATATTAGACTGATTATGAGAGGTTTTAAAAGATGAAAAACATAAAAGTTTTGTGAAAAATAAATTAGTTAAAGAATTAATATGATTATTAGAATTTAAAGTAAATTTTAGTTTAAAATAGTGGGGGGAGTTTTATAATAAGAAGTAGATTATGCAAAAAATATCAATAAAATTTTTTGAAGATAGAGAGGTTAGATCTGTTTGGGATGATAAAAATTCCAAATGGTGGTTTTCTGTTTTGGATGTTATTTCTGTACTTACTGATCAAGATGATTACAATAAAACTCGTAACTATTGGAAGTATTTAAAAGCTAAATTAAAAAAAGAAAATAACCAACTGGTTAGTATCACTACCCAGTTAAAAATTATTGCCCCAGATTGAAAAAAACGTTTATCTGACATGCTTGATTATGAGGGAATTATATTACTTTGAAAAACTTTTCCATGAATAAAAGCAAATAGATTCATTGACTGGTTCACTTTCAGTGATGAAAGTATAGATTGAAAAAGTAAAATAAAAGCTTATGCATTATTTGAGAGCTCTTTTATAGATAGTATTGAAATTGGTACAATAAAATGATTACAGCAAATACATGCTTATTTATTCTGATGATTATATGATTTTGCTTGAAAAATAAGACAAAAAAATATTTCAAAATGAGGTT
>JALSMB010000030.1 GCA_026988025.1 Candidatus Altimarinota bacterium
AGCTGTTGAAAAATGATGAACATTAAAAGAAATGAATGAAATTTATTTTTCATTAATATTTTCTTGAGCATTATTAAATGCACCTTGAAAAGTTTTAGAGGAATTAAAAAATCATTGGTCTGGAGAAGGTAATAGTATGATACTAGCTGCTTTTGGGTCTGATTTATGAGGACAAAAAATATTTAATAAAACTATAGTAAATCTTTCTAAGGATATGGAAGATTTGGAGCCTAGTAAATATGAATGAATGTCTGAAATGGCAAATTCTATATTTAATAAAAGTTCCGACTATAAAGAATGATACAGTGATAAGGTTAAAGCAGCTAGAGAATTTTGGAATATATATGGAAATTGATTATCTAGAGCTTTGTATATGGCAGATTGAACAACTGATCATTTAGAGTATTCTAAAACTGATAAATTGATTGCCTTTTGAAAAGATGATAAATATAAAGATTATTATAATTTTTCAAAAGTATGGTGAACTCAATCATCAGCTTTTAAAAAAGATTTTATGAAAGATGAAGTTTGATGAAGTTGAGCTACTTGAATAGATCATTTCAATATAGTGAAACAGCATTTTAAATTTACTGCTTCTCAAACATTTGCTGATATTGATACAATATCAGTTATATGGCCAAAAATTTGGTGAGATATACTTGCTATTAAAGAAAAAATTGAGATTGATCCTGCTAATGCTTATAAATATAAAAAATATTTAAAAAATAAATTAAGGGAAATATCAGCTTGATTATTGTCTACTTTATGAAAAAGATTATATGATTCATTAGCTGCTTCTGATCCAGCTTGAAAGGATTTAATGAGTATATGAATAGATTTATCTAAGTTTAAAGAAAACAGTTATGAAGATGTTTTAAATTGAAATGATTGAATGGATACTATTTTTGATGATGCTGTAAAAAATGTAGTTTCTTGAAATATATCTTGAAATTGAAACATTGATAAAACTTTTTTAAATATAACTGAAGATGTAAAGGAAAATGTAAATGATATGATGTATAATCCTTACGAAGATGAAAATACAGATTAAAAAACAGAAAATCAAATTTGATTTTCTGTTTTATTTTTGCCAATTACTAAGTATTTGTTCTAACTCTACTTTATGAGCTTGAGTTGAAGAACTATCAGCCCATTGAACTAATGAAGTTAATTTTATTTTTGGTTCATTAGAATTTATTCAAGCAGTTATTCAATCTTCTTGTAAATATGATATCTTTATTTCTCTAGTAAAAACTGGAAATAAATTATCTGTAGTTCATGTTTGAGTATATATTCAATTATTTATTCATACTCTATAGTCGTTTATATAAGTTCAATTTCAATAAGTTCCAGATGTTTTTGTACCTAATAACCATGAATTATTAATATCTCTATAAATTATATAACTTCATGATTGAATATCACCAGATGTATTGTTTCATAAACAATTAGAGTCATAGTTTAAAGTATTCCAACAATTATCATAATCACTTGAAAATCTTAACCAATTTGTATCTCTTATGTTCGTAAATGCTTCTATTCATTGTTTAGCTATTTGTATAGCTTGAATTTTATTATTTGTTGAATTTGAAAGCTGGGTTGATTTATTGAAAATAGTATACATTCATGTAACTCATGTAGTAATAACAAGTAATACAACTATTGCTTCTATAATTGATGTTGCTTTTTGTGATTTTTTCATATAATTAATTGGAAAAATTAATAATTTTATTAATTACATATTATTAAATAAATTAAATAATGCAAAAAATTTCAATTCATGATGAAAAAAAGGTTAAGGAGTTATTAGAAGCTAATTGAGAAAAAGCTTTTAGATATTCACAAATAGAGAATGCAATTTATAAAAATTTTATTGATGATTTTGATAAAATGGAAACTTTATCAAAAAAAGTTAGAGAAATATTAAAAAATAATTGTTTTTTTGATTCGTTAATAGTTGATACACAAAAGACAAGCTCAAACTGACAAACAACAAAAACTTTATATAAAACAGAAACTTGAGAATATATAGAAGCTGTTATTATGAGACATTTAACATGAAGAGTTACTTTATGTGTTTCATGTCAAGCTGGTTGTCCTATGGCTTGTAGTTTTTGTGCTACATGAAAATTAGGGTTATTAAAAAATCTTACAAATTATGAAATAATAG
>JALSMB010000031.1 GCA_026988025.1 Candidatus Altimarinota bacterium
AAATTATTTATATTTATGATAAATAATTTTATATGACTTTTTCAGATAAACTTAAATCTGCATGATATGAATTAATGGCTCCTGAAAAACAGGAGTTATTAAATGATGTAAAAAAGTTAGAAAAAAATATAAATAATATACCTACTCTACAAAAATCTATAGATAATTTAATAGAAAAAATCAATATTTCAAAAACTTGAAAAGAAAGATATATACTAGAGGAACAATTAGAAGAATTACAAAAATTAAATACATTATATAAAAAATATAAAAATGAAAATTTCACAAATAATACTAAAAAAGAAATAAAAATATTACTAAATTGAATATCTTCAAAAATAAATTTAAAAGAAAATAAATTAGAATATGATTCATTAAAACTAGCAAATATTATAGCAAATGAAGAAGATAAATTAGAAGATACTCTTGATATAATAAGCCCAAATACAATAAGAGATACAGTTGAAAAATATATAGATATAAAATGAGAACTTGAAAGTAAATCAAAAGAAAAATATCAAAGATTTTTTGATATTGCCACAATAACTTATATAGATTTATTAGAGAAGCTAAATAATAAAAATATTAAATTTAATAAAAAACAAATAGATTTTTTAAGTAAAAATAAATGATTATATTTAGATTGAAATTCAATACATATTTATATAAAAGAATTAATAAAGAAACTAAATAATGCAAATTTAGATTTTGAATTTAAAATTCAATTAAATAAAGTTGAATATAATAAAGTCTATAATGTAAATCTTGAAAAATATAAAAAAAATATTGAAAAAAATAAAAAAATAAAACTAGCAAAAGAAAAAGAAATAGAAGAGAAAAAAATATTAGAAGAAAAAGAAAAAAATTATGTATTAGATGAAGCAACTAATTTAATAATAAGGCATGAATGATTTTCCAAAATATCAAAATGGGATAAAAAACAATATAGTTGGTGATATTGAACAAAGGCTCCTTGAAAAGGATTAATAATCAACAAATTAAAAGCAAAAATAGAATTAAAAAATAAAATTTTAAAAACTAAACAATATGTTGAAAAATATTTTCCTAATATAACAAAGGATCAAACAGTTGCATTAATTTCATTTTTCTTTAATACATGAACATCAAGTAAATGAAAAGAAAATCTTATATGGAGATTAAAAAATATGAACAAGCATGTAAAATGAATATGAATTATAAAGCCTGAATCAGTTGCAAATATGATAGTTAAATATACTAATTCATGATGAAAAGAATTAGATTGATTAATTACAAGAAGAGAAGAGGAAAAAAAATATTTTTTAAAAAGATAACACTAATTACTTGCAATATATTTATTTTATATATACTATGAATACATCAAGATTTGATGTTATATGGGGCCGTTCACGCGGCTCCACCATAGTTTATACTAAAATTATGCCTGGATGGTGGAATTGGTAGACACGAGGGATTCAAAATCCCTTTTCTTCGGAAGTGCGGGTTCAATTCCCGCTCTGGGTACCATAAGCAACTTTTTAAAGAATTAGGCTCGACAATCCCATTGTTGATGCCTTTTTTTGTTGGTTCTAACTTACTTAAACCTCCTTCCATTTTTTTAACTCATTCTTTTATAACTTTAAACCAAGGGTCTAACTCTACAGCTATTATTCAATCTTTTAATATAAAGTTATTACCTAATGTAGCAAATATATTCTTTTTAGTATCTAAATTTCAATTTATAAACGACTCTTTTGCTTTAAAAGCAAATTCAAAGGCATTCAAAGTAAAATCAAGCACTTCTTTTCATTTAGTATCTACACTATCTCTTTCTTCTTTTAATCTTAATATAGTAGCCTTCAATTCTTCTTTTTTTAACTTAAATTCATTTTCACTAATTAATTCTTTTAATAATAAATCTGTTAATCTTTTTAATTGTCTTTCCTCTGAAATTATTGTTCTATTAATATTTTCTATTTTATTTATAATTTCATCAAAACTCTTATCGTATTCTTCTTTTATTATATCTATAGCCCAGTTTTTAAAATTAGGGATAATGTAAAATAAGTGTGCTACTTTTAGTATAAAAAATAGGATTAAATAGATTAAAAATATGGTATAATTTTGTAAATAATTAATTAACTTAATAATATGCAAAAAAAACTGTCCTAAAT
>JALSMB010000032.1 GCA_026988025.1 Candidatus Altimarinota bacterium
GTCTGATTTACATTTTTTACAGGTTTTATGACTATTTTTATTTCACATAGATAAAAAATAAGGAGTATTTGGCTTTATTATACCAAATACTCCTTATTTTAGCCACACACTTTTTACCATTATGCCGGAATTGTTAATTTAGATTGAGTTATAAATTTATCTAAAATTCTTTCGAATTCATTGTATTCTCTAATAACTAATTTTTCTTTTATTTTACTAAACATTATATTTAATTTGATATGTTACTAAATTAGTAATATATTACTGATAAGAAATATATTTCAAAATAAAAAAATAGAAAATCTAGATTTTCTATTTTTTTATTATCTTTACTAACATATTTCTAAAATAGTTTTTCAATTTCATAATTCTAATAATCTGTTCATCTTTAGTTACTCAATAAGTAGATTCAAATAATATTGCAAAAAATATAAAAAATATAAATATAATAATTGCGTTGTAATTTGAAATATAAGTTTTATATATCAAAATTGACAAAGCAAAAAATGAAATAAAAGTTGAAAATAAAACTATAATTTTATTAGCTCATATATCAATACGTCTTTTATATGCTGATAAATTCACAAATGAAAATATTAATAAAAATCATATACTAGCAATAGTAGCAATTGATGTTAAATCAATCAAATTAGCCATTATAATTGATAATCATCAAAGAATTAAAACTCATAAATATGAATCATTTAAAACTTTTTTTGAAAAATATTCTGGTAATTCCCTATCTATAGCTAAACTATATCATAATCTAGCATTTCAATAAATCGTAGCATTAATAGCAGATAACGTAGCTAATATAGCAGCTATTCAAACTAATTTAAATCATAATAATCATAATGCAGGTTTAGCTGCTTCTGCCAAAGCATAATCACTTGTTTTTAAAATAGTAGCCTCACTTAAAGTTCATACGGTTAATATTGCAATTAAAATATACAAAACCGTAACTCAAATAGTAGAAATATAATATGCTCTAGGTAAATTCTTTTCTGGATTAATTACATCTTTAGCTGAATTTGCAATTAACTCAAATCATTCATAAGCAACAAAAATAATCATTCAAGCAATAATAGTTGAAAATCATCATTCATTCTTAATATTTGAGAAATTATTTATATCAATATATCAAAATCAAAAATATAAAACAGCAAATAATATTAATATCTTAATTCAAACTATATAAAATTCAAACCTAGCTATTATCTTAGCATTAAATAAATTTAAAACAACAACAAATAATATAGCAAATGTTAATAATAAATGTTTTAAAATATCTATATCAATAAAATGTGGAAAAAAAGTTGCTGAATATGAACCAAAAGCTAAAGCATAAAGAGAAATCGTAACAATATAACTAAACCATAAAATTAAATTTAAACTTTTACTAATAATATTTTCTCATAATCATTTATAAAGAAATGTTACAGTTCATCATTCACTAGGATATTTAACAGATAATTTTGCATAAGAATATGATGTTAATATAGCAATTATTCAAGCAAATAAAAAAGCAATAGGAGTTGCAGAATGTCATAATAATACAGCTTCTCAAAGCACAGCAAATATCCCTCATCAAACCATTCATCATACTCAAATTGAAACAGCTTCAAATAATGTTATTTTTTTATTCATTAAATTATCTTTTAATTATAAAAGGTATAACTAAAAATATAAATCATATAGTAATTGATATATATATATTAGTAATAAAATATGGATAAATCATCAATATTAATCAAGAAATCAGTATTATATAATTTTGATCTTTTTTTCAATAAATAAAATATCCCATTCATATTGAACTAAAAAGTAATCAAACTATTAATAAATTTGTATCAAACATAATTAAATATATTAACTAATTGAAATTTTATACATCTATTATATAAAAAACTACCTAAATATCTATATTATATTAATTTACTACATAAATAGAATATAAATGATTAATAGAAATTATTTATATTCTATTTATAATTTTTATTTAACTACTTTTGGTCTTTCAAAAGCTTTTTTAGTAATTATTCAAACTAAAGTTTTATAAAAAACTATAAACCATAAAACAAGAGACAATCACCAAATAAATAAAATCACAGGACATAACCAAGTACAACTAAGATCAAGAACAATAAATTTTAATCAGATTCAAAAAGCTGCAACTGGAAAGACTAAAGCCCACCAACCAAGAGTATAAGGAATTGATTTTTTAACTAAATAATATCATAAAATCAAAATAGTTAATATAAACCACCAAAAACCAAATCAAGCAAGCATTGAGCTAAAAAGTGATACAAAACTATGTATAAAATTTAAATCCCAATTAAAAATATTATTTTTCTTTAAAACTAAATCAAAAGTATTTAAAGCAACTATTGAAACTCAAATTGGAGCTAAACCTATTACAAAACTAGGTGCTACTTCTGGAGCTGGTAGAGAATGAAATTTTAATCTTGAATAAACCATTGATAATACAAGGAAATACAAAATAAAAGCCATTCACATGTAAAAAATACTTATAAATGGAATAAAGTTTTGCCAAATCCCATGTAAAGCCATAAAATTTCAAGCAAAAACTAATACAAATATTCAAACTGGTGGTAAAAACCAAATTCAAATAGCATGTTTACTATCTACTTTTTCTGAAATAGTTAACATAAAAGGCACCAAAACTGGAATAATTGTACCTAAGATAAGAGCAATTATATAAAATATTTTTGAAACTAAAACAGCATTATGACACCATCATAAAGGTTCTAAAACATTCCAAATAGCAGCTACAATTATAGCTGCAGAAATAAAAATCCCTGCAAAAAAGTTTGCTGCAATAGGATGAGATAAATCTTTTTTTACCTCCCCAGGAAATTTTATAATTCTTAAAATAAACAAAATTATAAAAAGTACAAAAAATATTATAGCAAGAAAACTTAAAATTCCTGCAAAATATTTTAAAAACATTAAGTTAAATTTTGCTCAAATAATCATAGTAAGAATAGATACTGCCCCTGTTGCCATTGAACTCATTACCCATCTTGGTTCCATAGTTTTTACTATATCCCAAAATCATATTTTTTCTTGTGTCATTTTTTTAAATTAAGAATTAAATACAACCATTTACTGCACTATCATCATGTGGATCTTCATGATAGTTTACATACCATTTACTATCACTATCAAGTTTTTTAACATCTTTTTCTATTTTATCTCATATATTATGAGCTTGTTCTATTGTTAAATTAGGTTCTAGTACCATATGAAATTCTACATATTTTGTATTATTTCCTATATACCTTGTTTTAAGACAATGAAAAGATTTTATAATTTTATCATCTACATATTTTTGTAAAATATCTTTTACATCTTGTGATTCTTCAAGACTTTTATCAAGTAAAACTCAAACTCATTCTTTTATAAGCTCAATAGATTCTTTCATAATATAAAGACCCAAAAGTCATCAAATTATAGCATCTACTATATGATAACCTGTAAAATACACTATTATCAAAGCTACCAAAACACCTGCATTTATAAACAAATCTGTTTTATAGTGCAAAATATCTCATTTTATTATCAAAGAATTTGATTTTTTATAAACTTTTAGTAAATACCAAATAAGTATTGAAGTTAAAATTATACTAAAAATCATAGCATACATTGAAAAACTCAAATATTTTATAGGTTCAGGATTTAATATTTTCTTTCAACTTTCCCAAAGTAAAAATATTCAAGAAGAAAAAATTACAGTTCATTCAATAGTTGAAGTAATTCATTCTATTTTTCAATGTCAATATTGATGCCCCTCATCAGCAGGTTTTAAAGAAAACTTTACTGCAAAATAATTCATAACAGATACCATCATATCCATCAAAGAATCAAGTGCAGAAGCAAGAAGAGAAATAGATCAACTCATAAGTCACAAAATAACTTTTACAATAGCCAAACTTATTGCAACTATTGAAGCAATTATAGGTGCTACTCTTTGATTAAGCAATTTATCAAACATTTTTTAAAGTTAAAAATTAAAATCACATCATATTTCAAGCTTCCTTTATCATATTTGAAGGAGCTTTTATAGCATTATGAAATCAAGAATCTACTCAATTTCAAAGCATTTTATCAAATCAAAAATTTATACCAAATTTTAAATTTAATACAACTCAAACAATTATTCATAAAATAAAAAGTAATATTCAAAAAAATAAATTTTTCATAATAAATATTTAAAAAATAAAATTTATAATAAACCATAAATCATTTTTAATGCAATTATATATAGCAATATTCAAATTATCTTTTTAATTTGATTTTGATTTAATTTAAAATGCATCAAATAATTACCAATATATCAACCAATAATTGCTCATAAAGCTGCAATTCAAAGTATAATCCAATCAAATTTAACAAAGCTCATATAAGTTAAAAAAGCTGCAAATGTTGAAAACGGAATAACAAAACTCATAATTACTGCTAATTTTTTAGCATTAAATCATAGTAAAATCATTATAGGCATAAGTAATGCTCATCATCAAATTCATAAAAGACCACTAATAAATCAAACAAACATACCTATTAATACCATTACCCATTGTTTATCATAATGAAATTTTTGTTCTTTTTTTCAAAACAAAATCATACTTCAACTAAACAATAAAAAAACTGCAAACAATAACTTAACACTATGTTCAGGAATATATCTCGAATACATAGCCCCAAATGGAGCAAATAAAGCTAATGAAATAGCCAAAGGAAGTGCAGATTTTATATCAAGCACTTTCCTTTTAATATTCATAATTGTAGCAGTAGCAGTAGTTGTAGTATTTACAAAAAGTCATATAGCCTTTGCAAAATTAAAATTTATACCTAGCCAATCCATAATAGGAACTATTGCAGTTGCACTTCAAACACCACCAAGAGCAAAAAATGTGCTTAAAATAGTAGTAATAATAAATATTTCAATATAAAACATATTTATTACTTAATAAATAAATTATTTACCCATGATTGAATTTTTTCATTTGCTGGTTCTTGTGGAGCTTCTAAAAAACTAATTACAAATTTATCTTCAAACTCAACAATAGCTAAATTTCTTGATCTAACTCATAACATTACAGGATTTGTAATTGCTTTTCAAAAACAATATAAAATAATCTTTGCATTTTTAATTTCAGGATCTATTTCTCATTTTATATCTTTTGTATGAGAATAATGATCAAATACTGAAATAAAAGTAGCTATAGGATCTTTTTCAATTTTTTCTTTAATAAAATTAATTATCTCTTCAGTAGTAGAAACAATCAATTCAGATTTTTTAATTTCAACTGTGTAAACTGGATATTTATCCATTAAGTTTATTTTTTTCATAATTTTTTAATTAAATAATAAAATTTTTATTTTGTATCAAATTTAATACCATATTCATTTAATTTTTCTTCTAAGTTTCAACCAAATTTTCAAGCAATAAATAAATCACATCATTCATCTTTTAATAATTCTGCAACAGCAAATCAAGCTCATCATCAACTAACAAATGGATTCTTTATAGTTTTATCATAATTTTTATCATTAAATACTACAAAATATGGAGCTCTTGCTGCATTTGATGCAATTTCATACTTTTCTCACTCTATTAAACTAGCTATTATTTTTTTCATAGTTTTTAAAATTAAATAATAAATCAATAGTTAACCCTAATATTATTGCTAGAAATATAAGTACTAAATTAAATATAATAGTATATTTTAAACCAAAATATAATATCATTACTGCTAAAAAAGGTATTTTAACAGCTCTAGCATAAATAAAACTAGCAATATGTCAGTAGGATAAACCATTGTCTTTAAGTTGTTTCAAAAAAGGATACCACATATAAACAGGTCAAGTAGAAAAAATTCCTCATATTATTGAAACAAAATATTTTGTAATACTTTTTGCATTTTTTATTTTATTTTTAATAAATTCCTTTTCTATCAAAATATTTAAAATAAACATAAATACAAATACTATAAGTAAAACAAACAATATTTGATTTACAAAAATATTTATAAAATCTTTTAAAATAGATATAAATAAATTTAAATTTAAAATTCATACTCAAAAAAGTAAAAGTAAAACAAAAAATAAAAATAAGTTATTAAATCAGTACCTATCCAATATTTTTTTAAAAAATAATTTCATATTATAAATAATAAAAAAAATAAATAATATAAGCTCCTATTATAGCAAATATAAAAGATATAAAATTTCTAATTAGAGCAAATCTTTTTCAAAAAAAATACATCTCAGCAGGTATCTGAATAACTCACACTGTAATCCAAGCTATTAAAAATACAGTAATAACTAAAAAATAATCTTTAAAATTTCAAATTTGATGAGCAATAATATAAGAATTTATAGTACTTCATGCAGAAATACTTCCGAATAAGTCAGCTAATAAAACACTTAAAAAATTATCACTCAAATATTTTGAAATCAAATCAAAAAATCAAAATCATTTTAAAATAGAAACCAAAAGCAAAATAGCAATTAAAAGAGGTAAAAACTCTTTAAATCACATCAATGTTTTCTTTAAATTTTTGATTATTTTTTCTTTCATTAAATTATTTCTTTTAAATAGTTATGAAATATATTTCATAATAACGAGTTGAATTATAATTCTTTTTTTATAAATTACAAGAAAAAATATTTGCAAAATATATGATAAAGGAATATACTTAAAAAGTCAGTAAGAAAAGTAATACTTTTATGACTTAATTTAATATATAATATAAAAAAAGTGAAATATTTAAAAACATTTGATGAATTTCCAAAAATAACTATGCAAGATGAATTAGCTAAATTTTTATGAGTAAATGATGATTGAATTATAGATTTTAGTTATATTGATATAGTTAAATCAGCATGACATAGCTGTTGAACAGTTGCATGAGCATACATCATTGCATATAAATGATTAAAAGAATTATATTGAACTGAAATACCAAAAAGATGAGAAATAGATATAAAGATACAAAAAAGTGCTATAGAAGATAATGCTTGAGTTATTTGATGCGTATTATCAAATATTACATGAGCAACAACTGATTATTGATTTTGATGAATTCCTTGAAATAAATTTAATAGAAGAAATTTACTACATTATTCAGAAAAAGTAGAAACAGATATTGTAATGACAAGATTAGATACTAATAAAAGTATATGAATAAATTATAAACCTTGAAATGTAGTTAATCCAATGGCTATACTTATGTCAGCTATTAAAGAAGATGCAACTGATGAAGATAAAAAAAGTTTTCCTATTAGATTTCAAAATATGGTAAAAACATTATTTGAAAATATGGATAAAGTAATTGAAATTAAATAAAAAAATCTAGAAAATTTCTAGATTTTTTTATTACATTCTTTACAAATTCAATTCAAAACAAAACTATGATTTTTTACTTTAAATCAAAATTTATTTTCTAAATTTTCTATTTCAGAATTTATAAAACATCATATATTTTCTTTTTTTCCACAAACATCACAAATAAAATGGTGATGATGAGTTTGTTTAAATGAGTATATTTTCTCTCAATTTTTTCAGAAATCTTCTAATAATATTCAAGTATTTAATAATTTTTCAATATTTCTGTAAACTGTTGTTTTATTTATATCTGTTCAAATAATATTTAAAATTTCTTTTGTAGATATAGGACAAGTTTTAGAAGTAATTATTTCTAAAATTTTTTGTTTATTATTCATAATATTTTATTTAATTAATTCTCATAATTTTTCAAATCATATAAACATAAATATTCATATAAGTATAAAAAATACATATCATATCTTTTTAAAAGTTGTTCATTCTCATTTAAATTCTGGAAATATATCAGCTAATGCAGTATATAATAATCAACCTGAAATAATTGATATAACATATCATTCATGTCAAAGTAAAAAATCAGCAAATGGATATGTTAAAATTGCTCATAATAATCCTCAAATAGCAGCAAAATACGAATATTTTATATTATTATGATTCATAATATAATTAGAAATATTTTGTGGGATAGCATGTAATAATAATCAAAAAGTAGTAGCTACTCAAAAATAAAAATTTATTGAAAAAGCTCAAAATAATACAACTCAATGAAAACTATTATGAAGCATAGTAGCTCAAAACATTAATACTCAATTTTTATGTTCATGGCTATGACTTGAATGACAACTTGAATTATGATCTAAATCCTTGCAGTGATGCCAATGTAAAAACAATTCAAATAAATAAAATGAAATTATTCAAACTAGAATATATATCCCCATAGTTTTTCAATCAAAAACTTCTCAAACTAATTCAGGAATGAATCAAAGAAAAATTAATCATAAAATAATTCATACAGTAGAAGCTGTAATATATTCTAAATAAGAAATTAACCTTTCTTTTATAAATTTAACTAAATATACAACTAAAATAATTCAAATAGCAATAATACTGTTTCAAATAACAGTTAATAAAAATGGTGATAATTCTGACATTACTTAATATCTTAAAAAATAAATGCAACTCATTTGCATTTTATGAATTAAATTTTAAAATGCAATAAAAAAATCTAGAAAATTTTCTAGATTTTTATTTACAATTATGTGTTCAATCTTTTTTATATATTCTAATTCCCTTTCAATTAACAAGTGCATCTGTTATTTTTTTATTTGCAGACTTAATAAGCCTATTAAATGTTGAAGCTGAAACTTTCATTTTTTTTGATCATGCTTCTTGATTAAGTTCATCTAAATTAAAAAGCCTTAAAGCTTCTAATTCAGCAGCTTGTAATTCAACCTTTTCTAATTTTGATTTCGGTATTCATGCAGGTTTAAAACAAGTAAATTCAACTTCTTGTTCAATATTTCTTGGCTTACATGGTCTAGACATAATTATTTATTATTTAATATCTTAATTATTATATTAAAAAATGAGTCAATATCATCTTTTGTATTATAAATATATAAACTAACTCTAAAAGAATGCTTAATTCATATATTATCAAAAAAACTATGAGCACAATGTTTTCAACTTCTTACAGCAATATTATTATCTGCTAATAAATCAGCTACATCATTTGAATGAAATCACTCAATAACCATAGAAAAAACTCATAATCTGTTTTTAGAATCATTACTTCAAATTAATTTTATATTTTTATATTTTTTTAATTTATCTAAGAAATATTCTACTAATTCATTTTCATATTTTTCTAAAACTTCATATCATCAAATATATTCTATATATTCAAATGCTTTTAATAAAGAAACTGCTCAAGAAATATTTTGTGTTCAGGCTTCAAATTTATCAGGAATTTTTGCATAAGTAAAACAATTATCTCCAACACTTGATATAGCTCATCATCATGAAAAACTAGGCTTTAATTCTTTTAATAATTTTTCTTTTCACCACAAAACTCATATTCAAGTATCTGCAAAAACTTTATGTCATGTGAAAAATAAATAATCACAATTCATCTTTTTAATATTTATTTGCATATGAGGAATACTTTGACTAGCATCAACTATAAAAATAGTATCGTCTCTTTTGCTTTTTCAAATCTCTTCTAAATCAAAAATTTGTCATGTAACATTAGAAACATGAGTAAATGAAATAATTTTTACTTTTTCATCATATTTATTTTTAAAATCATCTAAATCTAAATTATAATTTCTATCTAATTTTACATATTCTATATCAATTCAAATATTTTCTCTTAATATTAACCAAGGTATAATATTTGCATTATGTTCAACCTCTGTAAGTAAAACCTTATCTCATTTTTTTAATTGTTTTGATAGTCAAATAGATGAAGTAAGTAAGTTTATTGCATAAGTTGAATTATATGTATAGATAATTTCTTTATAAGAATCAGTTCAAATGAATTTGGCTACTTTTTTCTTAGAATCATTATATAGTTTTTCTGATTTTTCTGAAATATCATATAATCATCTATGAATACTAGAATAAGTAGTTTCCAAATAATTCTTTAATCAATCCATAACTAAACTAGGTTTTTGACTAGTAGCAGTGGAATCAAGATAAATTAAATTAGGATTGTTTTTAAAAATAGGAAAATCTTCTCTGAAATTACTCATATATAAGTATTATTTATAAATTATTACAATTTTAGTAATCTTTATTAAAAAGTAAATAAAAAAATAAAATAATGAAATTAGTTTCATTATTTTACTTCATCTTTATGTTTACCTCTACCTTTATATTCAATAACAATTGGTGTTCCAAAAAAACCAAAATTATCTCTTATCTTATTAGTAATATATCTTTTATATGAAAAATGAAAATGATGTGGGTTATTTACAGTAAGTGAAAACTTAGGAGGATTAACATCAACTTGTGCTCAATAGTAAATCTTTGGAGAATGAGATTTTTTATTACCAGTTGGTGGATGCTTATATATAAGTTGTTCCATAAAGTTATTAAAAACTCATGTTTTAACTCTTTTAAACCTTTCTATTTTTATATTTCTAGCAGCTTCTAATATTTCATCAACTCTTTTTCTATCAGTTGCTGAGGTAAAAATCACAGAAACCCATGGTAAAAATTCTATTTTTGATTTAAGATATTCAATATATCTATTCATCATTTTTTCTTTATCAACTCCATCTTTATCTAATACTTTATCCCATTTATTTACAACTATAACTAATCATTTATTTTCCTCTAAAGTTTTTTGTATAATAGATAAATCTTGATGAACTATTCAATCAAATCAATCAACAACAACTGCAATAACATCTGCTCTAAGAATAGCTCTATCTGTTCTCATCACTGACCAATCTTCTATATTTCTAATTCAAATTTTTGAAAGTCTTCTTACTCAAGCTGTATCAATTAATACAAAATCAGTTCAATCAAATTTAAATTTTGTATCAATTGAATCTCTAGTTGTTCCAGACATATCTTTAACCATTACTCTATCTTCTCAAGTAATTGCGTTAATTAAACTAGATTTACCAACATTAGGTCTACCTACCATAGCAAGTTTTACGTAAGAATCATCTATTTCTTCATGTTCATAATTTAAACCTTTTTCAGATAAAAATTTAGCTACAAATCTTTTAACTTCTTTTAATCAAGTATTATGTGAAACTGAAATAGGGAAAAATTCTAATGATTCACCAAAACCAGCTAATGAATATGCTTCATTTATTTTATGTTCATTATCAGCTTTATTAGCAACAATAATAACATCCTTTATTTTATTAGTTCTAAGTATTTTTAAAACTTCTTCATCAAGATCAGTAGTTCTATCAAATTCAATTATCCAAATTAAAAGATCACTATCAATAATAGATTTTTCTGTTCTCTCAGCTATATCAATAGCTATTTCATCAGTTTTATTAGACATATCTAATCAACCAGAATCAGAAACTATATAAGTTAAACCATTTTCTTCATCATTGTATTCATACTCTGAAATATCTCTTGTCGTACCTTCTTCATCGGCTACAATAGCTATTTTATGACCAGTATACATATTGAAAAAACTTGATTTCCCTACGTTTGGTCTACCTATAATCGTTACTTTTGCTAACATTCTTTTGATTTTATTAGATAATATTTATTTTTATAACCTAGGAAGTATATTGATTTTTGTAAAAAAACAAGTTTAAAATACATTTAAAACCTTCAACTTCTTCTTAACCCTAAGTAAAATAAAATCATAATAAATAAACTTGAAATAAGTAATAATATTACAAAATAAATATTATCAGAATAAGGTAGTTTTACATTCATTCAGTAAAAACTTGTAATCAGAGTAAGTGGTAACATAAAAGCAGAAAAAACTGTAAGTATTTTCATTACAAAATTTGTTTTTATATCTAGCATAGATTTAAAAGCATCTTCTATACTCTCAATATATTCTTGTAAAACTAATATTTCATTCACTATTTGATCAAGCTTATCTTCCAAATCTTCAAAATAAACTTCCATTTCTCATTTATAAGTTTTATTAACTATAAATTCTAATTGTTTTAATACCATAACTTGTGGCTTAAACATATGCTTAAGTGTAATAATATTTCTTTTTTTTATCATTATATCTTTTACAAGATCACTACTATCATCTCAATCAAACACTTTTTCTTCTATCTTTCTAACATCAGAATTAATATTATTTCAAACTTTAAACATTTTTTCAAGCATTGCTTGAGTTATTTCATAAAGAATATATCCAGTTGTTACTTTTATATCCTTCTTTTTTGTTGTGATTTTTAATTCACTATAGTATTCAAATATTTTATTAACATGTGTTCATGTAGAATTTCTAATCGTAATTAAAAAATCTTTTCATAAAAAAATATTAAACTCATTTAATTCATATATTTTCTTTTTTGAATTATATTTTGGAAAATGTGAAATTAAAAATGAATATTCTTCATAATTATCAAGCCTAGCTTTTTGGTTTCATTCTATACAAGCCTCTAAATCAAGCTCGTGAATGTCGTATTTTTCAAGAACTTTTTTTATATCATTTTCTTTTAATCAAACTGCATCTATCCATTTAATACCGTTTATTTTTAGCTCTCTAATCATCTATTTTAATATTAGATAATAAATTTTATTTATTATAACTCTTATTACTTTTTTACAAAATTTAAAACAATGAAAAACCACCATACTCCTTATAGTATGGTGGAATATAACAGTCAAATATTGACCACAACTTTTAATCGTTGCATAAATTTATTTAATAATAAACTTATGCAACAATTTATCCGTTATATTTTTATTTTTGTTTTGATAGTGAAAATCTGTTGCTTTTTCATTTTGTACAACTAAAAATTCTATTAAATCTTCTTCAAGATAACCACAACCTGTAGTATCAAAAGGATTAAATTCTAAATTATATTCAAATTCCTTTAATTCTTCAATACTAATAACCTCAAAATAATTTTTATTTTGCATAATAATACTCCCTAGATTTTACCTAGTGGAGAAACCTATAATCAATCCACTAAATAAATCTATTATTTTTTTGTTTTTTGTGTTAAATTATAAATAATTAACAACAACTAATTTATATTTATTTATTTTATAAAGTCAACTATATATTTTTTGCATTACATATATATATATATGATAAAATAATATAAATAAATATTTAATAATAGTAAAAACATGGAAACAAATACTATAAATACACCTTTTGATATAGATTCAATAAATAAAACTGCCGAAGATATTGCAATGAAACAAATAGAAATAGAAGCAGAAAAAATAAAATTACATGACTTATCTGAAGTAATGAGAAAAATAAAAGAATCTACTAGCTTATATTTGGATATAGCTAATGCAGATTATACAGAAAAATGATATGACGCTCTAGTAGAAGAAAAACAAAGTCCATCTAACAATGCTGATTACACAGGTAAACAAAATGTAGCATAAAAAAAAGAAAACTCTACCAAGTTTTCTTTTTTTAATCTTCATCTTCTTTAACAACTTCTATATGAAGTTCATCTAATTGTTCATCATCTATGAATGCAGGAGCATTCATCATAAGATCTTGAGCTTTACCAGATTTAGGAAAAGCATAAACTTCTCTAATATTTGGTTCATCTTTTAATATCATTATAATTCTATCCATTCAAATAGCAAATCATCCATGTGGAGGTACACCATATTGAAATGCTTCATACATTGCCCCAAATTTTTCTTTTACTTCAGCTTCAGTTCTACCAACTTTTTCAAATGCTTTAACTAGTGCAGCAATATCATGATTTCTGATTGAACCTGATAACACTTCAAACCCATTACAAGCTAAATCATATTGAACTGATTCAACTTCTAATAGATTATCTTTTTCAAATGCTTTAATTCAACCTTTTGGCATTGAAAATGGATTATGTCCAAAATCAATTTTACCAGTAATTTCATTTAATTCAAACATAGGAAAATCATTTACCCAACAAAATGCTAAAGTATTTTTATCAATAAATTTACCATCTTGTAATTTGTTAATAATCTCAGATAAATGTATTCTAAATTTACCCATATATCATTGAACAATTTCCTTTTCACCTGCTCAGAAAAATACAGCATCACCTACTTCTAATTCTGTGACTTTTATAATTTCAGCTAAATCATCTTCTGAGAAGAATTTATTAAGAGGTCATTTTAAACCATCTTCTTGCATTTGAAAATAACCTAAACCATGTGCTCAATGTTGTTTAACAAATTTTTCAAAATTTTTCATTTGAGATTTTGAAAAAATCTCATCTCATTTAGTAACTTTAATAGCTTTAATTCTATTATTAATTTTATCAGCAGCAATTCATGCAAATATTTCATTTGTAGATTTAGCAAATATATCTATAACATCTACTAATTGCATATCATATCTTAAATCAGGTTTATCAGTACCATATTTTTCCATAGATTCAGCATAAGTCATACTATAGAATTTATTATCCATAATAGTCTTTTCTGAAATAGCTTTTACCGTATCAAAGAAATATTCTTCAACTACTGCAAAAATATCTTCTTGCTCAACAAAACTCATTTCACAATCAATTTGATAAAATTCACAAGCATGTCTATCAGCTCTAGGATCTTCATCTCTAAAACAAGGAGCAATTTGAAAATATTTATCAATTCAACCAACCATTAATAATTGTTTATATTGTTGAGGAGCTTGAGGTAAAGCATAAAATTTACCAGGATGTAATCTAGAAGGTATTACAAAATCTCTAGCTCATTCAGGTGAACTAGCAGTAAAAATAGGAGTTTGTACATCTAAAAAATCTTTTTGTAAAAACCAATTTTTTGTATGAGCAACAAATTTTGATCTAAATTTAACATTATCTAATGCTTTTTCTCTTCTTAAATCAATATATCTATGAGTATATCTAACTTCTTCATTAGCAAGCTCTCCATGTCCATCAAGTTCAAATGGTGGAGTTTTTGATTTAGATAAAAGTTCCACATTATCATCTATAATAACTTCAATTTCTCAAGTAGACATATTTGGATTAGCTTGTCCTTCAGGTCTAGCTCTAACTGTACCAGTAGCCTTAATAACATATTCACTTCTAAATGTATCAGCTAAACTATGGGCTTCTTTATTAACCTCAGGATCAAAAACAACTTGTGTTAAACCATATCTATCTCTTAAATCAATAAACACAATACCACCATGATCTCTTCTATTACTAACCCATGCTGACAAAGTAACTTTCTCTCAAATGTTTTTTGCAGTCAATTCACTACATTTGTGTGTTCTTAACATTTTCTAATATAATTAAATTTAAAATTCCAGCATATTATATGAAAAAATAGCGAAAATCAAATATTTTATACATACTTATATTAATAAAAAAAGGTAACTAATATTTTGACATAAAAAAATATATATAGTAAAATTAAAACATAAACTTATTTTTATTAATTAGAAAACAATAAATGGCAACTTTATCATATCAAATATTTAACAAACATAGCAAATTATCAAATAAAAATATTAAAGAATTTATAAAAGAATTAAATACACTTTTTAATAAATTTAAAGTAGATAAAGATATTGATAATCTAAATATATTAAAAAATAAATTATTATTTTTAATAGAAGAAAATAAATCAAATATTAATAAAAAAGAAGTTAAAATAATAAAAAATCTTATAGATGATTTTGATGATTTTCTTGAACAAACTCATAAAAATAAAGAAAAGAAAAAACTTATCAATGTAGTGTCAGAAGTTGAAAAAAATTACAAAAAATGTGATATCATAGAGAATAATAAAAGAAAAAAATATGCAAAATTTTGCGTAAAAAAGAAAAAAATAAAATACGAAAAAGAATTAATAACTTTACAAGTAGAGTTATTAAAACTACAAAATCATATAAAAGAATCAGGACAAAAAGTGCTAATTATTTTTGAATGAAGAGATGCAGCATGAAAATGAGGTACAATAAAAAGATTTACTGAATATTTAAATCCAAGATGAGCTAGAGTAGTTGCTCTTGAAAAACCCAGTGATATTGAAAAAACTCAATGGTACTTTCAAAGATATATTAATCATCTACCTGCAGGATGAGAAATGACTATGTTTGATAGATCATGGTATAATAGAGCTTGAGTAGAACCTGTAATGTGATTTGTTTCTGAAGAAAAATATAAACAATTTTTAAATGATGTACCAAAATTTGAAAAAATGTTAGTAGATTCTTGAGTAAAAGTAATAAAATTTTATTTTTCTGTTAATAAAGAAGAACAAAATAAAAGATTTGAAGCTAGAAAATATAATCCATTAAAACAATATAAATTATCACCTATTGATAAATTTTCTCAACAATTATGGAAAAAATATACTTTAGCTGAATATCATAATTTTTCTAATACTCACTCTAAACATGCACCATGGATAATTATAAATAGTGATGATAAGAAAAAAGCTAGAATAAATGCAATAAAATATGTATTAAATCAATTTGATTATCCTGAAAAAATGAATAAAGAAGGTTTAAAACTAGATAAAAAAATAGTGTCAGATTGAGAAGAAAAAACAAAAACATTAAAAAAAGAAATAAATCTAGAAAAAGATGATTTATTTGAATAAAAAAACAAAATTGTTAATACAATTTTGTTTTTTTTATTTAAAAATTAAAGACATCAACAATTTTTCAATTAATCATTAGATTATCTTCTTCAGATAAAATAATAGGTTTATGATAATCATCTTTTGATTCAGGTAATAAATATATATTATCTCAATCTTTTTTTATCTTTTTTAAAGTTGCAGCTCAGTTAACAACAAATAAAAATGCATCACTTGAGTTGGTTGAAACATCATCTTTTTTTATAAGAACATAGCTTCAATTATCTATATTTTTTCATTTTATATTATAATTATTCATAGAAGTTCATTCTACTTTTAATATAAAATAATTTTGCTCATCTCAACTAATAATTTTTTTAGAAATTGGTAAAACTCAATAACTAGATTCAGTAGCATCTACAAGTGGAGTACCTGCATTTGCATAACCTAAAATAGGTATATTCATAGTTGTTTGAAACCCAATAATATTACCTAAACTAATAGACCTATACCCTCTTCATCTAGACAAAAATCATTTTTTTTCTAGAGCCTCTAAATATTGCACAACTCATCTTTTTGATTTTTGATTCAATAATAAAGTAAGTTCTTCAATAGTAGGAGATTTAGCATTTTCACCTATAAACGTAGTAATAACATCTAATACATTTTGTTGTTTTTCCGTAAGCATATCTAAAGGTATTATATAATAATATATACTGAGTATATACCAAGTTCTAATTAAGTCAAATAAAAAACTCATATTTATATAAATATGAGTTTCAATGAATTATTTCAAAAGTGATTCAACAGTATTTTCTAAATCTGTTACTGTATTACCTAATCTTTCATTAATAATATCTTTAAGAGCATTATAAGTAGCAATCTTAGAATTTACTTTTTCTTCTGATAGTCTAGTGTTATTTTCAGTTTTTACAATTAATCTATCAATAATAGGTAATAATTTTCCTAATTTATCATTACCAATTTTTTCTAATCTTGATTTTACTTTTTCATTATTTGAAATAGCAGTTCTAAATTTAACTCTTAATTCTTGTCTTTTTTCTTTAAATTTTTCTCTCATTTCTTTAACTCTTTTTGAAACATTTTCTCTTTTTTCTTTCATATTATCTTTCATTTCATCTCTTTTATCTTTCATTTCATCTCTTTTCATCTTTCATGCATCTTTTAATTTACCTTTATATTCAGTAAATAATTCATTTCTTTCCTTTAAAAATTCTTTTCTGTTTTCAGTAGTTTTTTCTAATTCTTTATATTTATTTTTTAATTCTTTATATTTAGAAACAAATTCTTTTTGAGTATCTTTAATTGATGTAGCTTCAGAATCATCCATGTTTTCTTCTTCTGATGTAACTTCAGAATCATCCATGTTTTCTTCTTCTGATGTAGCTTCAGAATCATCCATGTTTTCTTCTTCTGATGTAGCTTCAGAATCATCCATGTTTTCTTCTTCTGATATAGCTTCAGTGCTAGTAGAGTAAGTAGTAGTGTCAGTAGAATCGGTAGTAGTTATCTCAAGTGCTGAAGCAGATGATAGACTTAATAATATAGCAACTGTAAAAAACGATAATAAATTTCTCATAATTTTTAATATAATAATATAAAAGTATTAATAATATACTTATAAAAATGAATTAAATATGAATTAATTTTTATAAATAGTAATTATATAATATAGATAATATAAAATATTTCAAATAACTTATATTGCTTCTTTAAATTAATAATTGATAATATAAATTTGAATTTTTTTATAAAAATATATAATCAAAATATTAATTACTAATTATAAAATTATGTGAAAAGATTACTACGATACAACTGATTGGGATAATTGGGAATATGATCCTAATGATGATGGGACAACAACTGTTCAAAATGATGAAGAAGAAAATAAAATTATAGTAAAAGATGCTAATTGAGCTATTTTAAAAGAATGAGATACTGTAACAGCTATAAAAGATTTAAAAGTTAAATGAATGAAAGATATTAAAAGATGAGATAAATTTCCAAAAATTAGACTTACAGATGATGAATGACTTATAGAATCATGAAAAATGGTTTTAAAAACTGAATTTTTTAAAAAAATATAGTTAAATTAATTATAATAAGTCAAAAAGGTAGAATGAATTAAAAATCATTCTACCTTTTTTTCTTTTAAAAATTAATTATAAATTATCTATCTTATCTTGTCAATAGATTATTTAGATATTTTAGCTTAAATATGCTAAAATTATATAAATATATTAGTTAAAACTACTATGACTTTAAAAGAAGAAATAATAAACATTCTCCAAACAAAAAACAATGAAATATCCTTACAAATAATTGAAGTGATAGATATTTTTGATGAGCATGAATTATTAGAACTAAAGGCAATACTCTCACAGGTAGATTCAGAAAAATTAAAAGAAGCATTAATATATAAACATTCCCTCTTTGAAAAAACAATAGATAAAATAATAACATTACAAAAAGAATTTCATCAAATAAAAAATGAATGTGATGAAAAAAGAAAAAACAAGAGACTTCACAATTAGATAATGAATTAGATACTTTATTAGATACAATATAAAAATGACTCAAAAATTAAACGAACAATCAAACGAACACATACAAGCAGCTGTTATGGAGAAAGATCCAATAACAGAACTTTTTGAATTAAGTAATAAACATTTAACAAATCTAGAAACAAAAATCTGAGATTTTTTAAAAGAACATTGAATTATATCTAATACTGAAAATTCAGAAATTAATAATAAAATAGAAAGTTACGATTGAAAAATAGAATGAAATACTAATAATTTTGAAAAAATAAAAACATTAAAACAAACTTTAGATAAAGAAAAAAAAGATATCATAAAACATCATTTAGTAATGAAAATGATATCACATACTATGATTGCAAATAGTAAAGATAATTTAGATTTATTAGAAATATTAAAAGCAAATAATAAAAAAGAATTATTCTGAGATGTAGTAAAAATAAAAAATCAAGAATTAACAGAATACAACAAAGAATTATACGAAATAAATAATAAATATAAAAAAGATATTTGATACACAGAACCTAAATCAAAAGAACAAAATATAAAAGAAATAAGTCAAAATTTAGAAAAAACAATACAAAAAATTGCTAAAAATCCTAGTGATACCGATGCTATAAAAGAGTTTGAATCAAATATTCAAAAATCAAAGGATATGTGAGTAGAAAAAGAAATAACTCAAAAATTATGAAAATATCTAGAATACTCAATGCAATCATGAGTATTACCTCTTGCTATGATGTCAAACTGAACTCTTAGAAAAGCACTACCAATGCTTCCCTCTGTAATATGATTATGAGTATGGTCTAGATTAATGCATGGTACTATGAGTGATAAAGCCTGAGCTTTATGAGAAACTGCACTAGCAATTGCTCCTATTACTGGTACTTATATAGCATACAAAGATGCAATGAAAGCAGAATGAACATGAAACAAAATAGCTGCTTGGACATGATTTGCTGTAAGTGCATGATTTGATGCGTTTTCAGTATTTTTAGTAGCTACTTGAGTATGAGCTCCTGCTGCTGTTTGAACACAAGCTCTAAAAGTAACTGCAAAAGAATGAGCTAAATTAGCAGTTAAAAAATTATTTTCATTTTTTAGCAAAGAAGTAACTAAGGAATCAGCTAGGTCATTTACTAAAAAATTCATTCAACAATCCTTAAAAGATACAGTTGAGTGAATGTGGAATATTCTTACCTTTAAAGGTGTTAGAGAAATGAAATACTTAAAAAATGTTTTAAATAAACCTTTTGAACAATTGTCAAAAAAATTAGAACCTTGAAAAATCAAAACATTTCAATATTTAGAAGAAAAATGATTCGTTAAAGCTTGAGCTACAGAAAGATTGAAAAATGCAGGTACAGCAGAAGAAATGAGGGCTTTATTTCATGAATCTAATCAAAATAATAGACCAGAAGATGCAGATATATTAGTAAGAGAGAATGAATATAAAAAAATTGAAACAGTATCTACATGAAAAAACTTAGATATAATTTTTCAAAAAATTACTGCATTATTAGAAAATCCAAATTCAAATCCTAAAGAAATACAAGAAACTCTAAATATATTAAAAAAACAAGATGAACATATATGAAATTCAATGAATATACTAAATGAAATATCTAAATTAGTAGCAAAAAATAATAGTAAAGATAATATATTAAATTGATTAAATACGATCATAAATAATAATAAATGAACCATAAGTAAAAATCTAGAAAAATATATAAATAAAATAATTTACAAAGTAAAAGAATGAGAAGATTTTTCATATAAAAGCTTAAATTTTCTAGAATTAAGTAATAAATTACAATGAAAAATAATACAAATAGATAAATCAAAAAAATATCCTATTATAGAAAAATATAAAGAGTTAGTAGCAAAATGACAAATAGAGGAATCGAAATATTGATATCAATGAAATTATCAAAGATTGTTAAATAAACTAAATTACCTACTTAATAGTAAAAAAATTTCAGATGAAAATTATGAATTATTATTAAAATCTTATATGGATATAATAAAAAATTCAGAAACATCATGATGGTGAAAAATAAGAGCAGAAATAAAAGAAGGTAGTAAAGATATAGAATTTAAAAATTGATATGAATACAATTTATATAAACTCTTATCTAAAAATAGTTATGAAAGAACTATTAATTGAAAAAAATTACAATTAATTATAAGTAAAATAGATTTTTCAATGATACATAATAATGAGTTAATTGAACTTATAACTAAACAATCATTTAATGAAATTAAAAATATAAATAATGAAATAGAAAAAATCCATGATGAGTGAAATGAGATTAAACTAAAATCAGAATTAGAAAGTAAAGCATATGAGTCAATAAATTTACTTTGAAATTTAAATAAAAATAAAGATATTTCAGAAAAACTTCATGAATATTTTAAACCAGCTGAAAATCAATGATTATTACATGTACTAGTAGATGAAACTGAAAGTAATATTGCATTAATTAAATTATTGCCTTTTTTAGAAAATAAAAATATAGCAAATAAAAAAATAATAGCTAATTTAGATAAAAATGATCAAATAAATAAATGAATTTGAATAGATAAAAAATCTATGACAAGAAAAAATCTAGATAGTCTATTAAGAGATATAGAAAAAATGTGAGATAAAGACTATAAGATTGCATTAAATATTGTAGTCGAAAAAATTATATGAAAATGATTACCTAATTGATTAAAAGATTTTACAAAACTTATAGAATCTTATGATGTAGCAGCAAAAATTCACTCATTATATCCTAATGAAACTAAAACTTTTGCTAATAGTATCATTTCTTGAGATAATTACTCAACAGAATACAAAATAAAATTTTTAATAAATATTAAATGAAATGAATCATCATATAAAGAATTAATAAAAATATTTAAAAATCAAATAACAGAAAAAATAGAACAAATTGATTTAAAAAATTTAAATGATAGTGAATATAATCAATTAATAAAAGATATAGATAATATAGAATCTTTTTTAATAAAAGATTCTAAAATAAATACAAATAATACATCATTATCAAATCAACAATTAATAAATAAAATTATAAATATAAAAAATAATTCAAAACAATATAAACAACAAAAACAAAACATAAATAAAACATTAAAATTACTATTAGATTTAGATAGAACCTTTAATTTAGAATATTTAAAAACACAAAAAACTTCATGAAATATAACTTTTCAAACAAAAGCATTAATAAAGCAAAAAATAGAAAATATTTCAGAATTAAATAATAGTTGAGAATTAGTTATTAAAAAATGAAAAGAAGATGAATATAAAAAATTAAATCAATTATATAACCAAGTATCAGAAGTACTTACTCATTATGAATTAAACTTATTTGATCCAGCTAAATTTAATATACTTAAAAATAAAGCTGAAAAAATAGATTATATATTCGATATGATAAATCAACAATCATGATGGAAACTTGATAAAAATTTTAAATGAGAAATTAATTACAATTTATTGGTAAGAGATATAACAAAACAATTAAATTCAGTAACAAATCATTTTAATATAGATAAATGAATAATAGATTGAGTAATATCAAAATTATTACAATCTACAAATATGAATTGATTAGATGTAAGTAAAAAAATATATTTATTAAGAATGCTTGAAAAATCTCATATAATAAAACCAAGTGCTGAACAAAAACTTGATTATATAATTGATACAAAAGCTAAAGATTCTATAGATTTAAGAAAATGAACTCACTATATAAAAGATTATATTAAAAATTTATGAAATGATGTGAAAGAAACCAATTTAAATGTAGAAGATATAAAATCAAAATATAATGAAACTACTGAAAATTGAAAACAAGAAGTAGAAAAAGAAATGGTAAAATATATAAAATCAATAATAGATAAAAAAACTCCTGTTAGTAATGAATCAATTAAAAAAAGAGGAAATGATTTTATAAAATGAAGAGATTATGTAGTAATTGATAGTAAAAATTATGTTACAGAAGTATATCCTTATAGATATTTTGTTACAGAATTAGTTAAATGAAAAATAGACTTAAAAACAAAAGAAGCTTATATGGAATTTATAGCAAATAGTGATGATTTTGGTTGAAAAACTATTAAAGATTATTTTAATGAAACAAATGATATAGAATCAAAAATATTACTAACATATCATAAAGATTTAAAATATGAAAAAGATAGTATAAAACTATTAGCTAAATATTCTTCAGATCCAAAATACAAAGATTTAATAGCATATGTAATACAAAAAAGACAAGATTTAGAATTAATTAAATGATCAGATAATTGAAAATTAACAAGAGAATATCTAGAAACACAACTAACAAAAGATATAATAGAAAAAGAAGAATGAATAAAAATATCAAATGATGAATATAATAAAATCAAGGAAAATATTATTAAAATGATACTTAATAATAAAAGTCTATATGAAATAAATTCTATAACTAAATCTGAAAGAAATGAAATTAATAAACGTATAGAATTAGAAAGGGCAAATAAAATAATTGAAAATATTGCAACTGATAAAAAATTATTAACAGAAACTATAGATAATAGTCTTATGTGAACAGCTACTTGAATAGCTAAAATAGAGTTTAAAAACTGAATTGATAATATTTATAACAAACTAATATTAAAACTTAAAGATAATCCTAAAATAGTACTAGATGATAAAATATTAACTAATGAAATAAAAACTTTAATAGAAAATGAAGCTGTATTTAATAAAAAATGAATTAAACAACTATTTTTAAATTCAAAAACTGAATTAATTGAAATAATAAAGCAATCTTTATTTAAATATCTATTTGCTGGAAGAGCAGGATTAAATGCAAATGAACAATTCAAAAATTGAGAAAGAAAAGAAACATTATCAATTGCAAAAAATTTCATAAATGATAATAAAAAAATACTTATTTTACCAGTAATTTGAAAAATACTTATGGATCCAACAGAATCAGGTGCAGCAGTAAAAATTGCTGATCAATGGGAAAGTTCTCCACAATACCCCGAATATATCAAGGCAATGGAGTCTTGAAATTTGAAAACAGCTATAAAAATTAAAAAAGCAGCAGTTAATGAAATAACAAAAATGGTTTTAAAAGATTATATTGCTGATTTTAAGGATAAATATGAAGCAAAATACTTATCTAGATTTCAAGAATTTCCTCTTTGATTAAGAGATTTAACTTCTACTATTCATGAAAAACTTTCTCCAATGGTAAAAGAGAAAACAGTAAAATGAAGAAATGCTTTTGCTAAATGAATATATGATTTCATAAAACACTATAACAGCGAAGACTGAAAAGCTGAAAAATATGCAAGAAAACTACTAGATAAAGTTGAATGATGAAATTGAACTCCACTAGCTAATTTAATAATAAATATGTGAAAACAATCTGATATTGAAGCATCTAAGAGTCCAGAACAAAAACAGAGAGAACATGAAGATTTTATAAGGAAAGAAAATGAAAAACAAAGGAAAGAAAATGAAAAACAATTTAAAATCAGAAAGGAAATTGATGCTTCTCAAAGAAATATTGATTCTTCTCAAAGAAATATTGATTCTTCTCAAAGAAATATTGATAAACGGCAAAAAATTATTGATGATCTTAATTGAATTTAAAAACACCAATGGTGTTTTTTTTGTTTTTATTAGCTATTTATGATAAAATAATATAAATAATTATTTAAAATAATGTATATGAAATGATTTAATAATATAGATTCACAAAATGAACAAACAAATGAAGTAGTTCAAAAACAAGAACTAAATTTATGACATCAAGAAATATTAGAAAACTATGAATATAAAGATATGTTCATAGATTTTATTAATTCTCTAAATATTGAAAATAAAGAAAAATTTTTAAATATTTTTAAAAATTTACCCGATGAAGAGTTACAAGAATATTTAGAAGATAGTTTTGAAGATGATTCAGAAGAAAACTGAGAATATTTTTTCGATGAATTTACTGAAAAATATTACATACAAGAAAATATAGAAACTGAACAAAAATTAAATCCAAAAGTAAAAGAAATAATTACTACGATAAATATTTTAACTGACGCAGATAAAAAAAATCAATTAATAATAGATAGTTTATTAAAACAAATAAAGGAATTACAATCTTTAAATCTTAAAAATCAAGAATTAGAATTATTAAAAAATAATTTAATTACCTTAAATGATTATAAAGAAATAAATGAAACTTCTAAAGAAATAAATGAAACTTCTAAAGGAATAAATGAAAAAGCTGAAAAACAAAAAGTAGAAGCTGAAAAACAAAAAGTAGAAGCTGAAAAACAAAAAGTAGAAGCTGAAAAATTACATGAATGATTAAATTCAATAAAATCAAAAATAGATATTATTAAATCAATTAATAATGATTTTTGAAAAAAATTAGATATAGAATTTAATAAAAAAACAAATTCAAAAGAAGAACAAACAGAAAAAGATATAAAAATAAAAGAAGACATAATTTTATTTTTTAAAAAAGAATGAAATACTAAAAAATTCTTTAATAAATTAGTAAAACAAAACCCAAAAAAATATGAAGAAGTTTACAATGCTTTAAGTAAACTTTCTCCAGAAATCAAAAATATATTTGATAAAGAAGGGATTAAATCAACTATTTCTGAAAATTTATCTGGAACAGAAAAATGAGATAAATATAAAGTATATTTTTTAGAAGATAAAGATATAATAAAAGAATGAAATAAAGTAATTTCATGAGATAAATACATAGATTTTAATGAAAATCCACCTCTTTGATATATTACCCTAAAAAACTGATTAAAACTAAAAACAAAAATCACAGCTCCTCATACTATGAAACTTAGAGCAGAATTTTCAAAAAAACAAAAAGAATATGAACAAAAAGTATTAAAATTAGATGAAAATATTAAAAAACTAGATTTAGAAGTAAAAGATCTAAAAAATGATATTACAGAAAAAAAATCTAGGATAGAAAAAATCCAAAATTCTGATGTTTCAAGTGAAGATAAAAAAAGATTTATAAATAATATCAAAGAAATAATATTTAAAAATCAAAAATTAATTGAATTAAAAATATGAATTATAAATGAAAATAAATCTGCAATAGAATTAGAAAATGGTAAATTTAAAAAAGTAAAAGATATTTTTGAAAAAGAAATGTATGAAAAAATAGAAAATTCTAGATGAGAACTATTAGAATGAGATGAAAAAGTAAGGAAATCACTTAATTTTCTAGATAGTATAGGTATTGATAGTAGTTTATTATCACCTCTTCAATCAATGATAAAACAAATAAATCGTAATAGTGGACTTAGAAATAAACTATGATTTGATAGAAAAATAAATCTAAATAATAACGATTTATGAATAAGAAATGATTGATGAGAAAGAAGTGATTGAGAAAATACAAGTTTAGTTAAAGCAAAATTTGCAAGTATTGTAAATATATTATTAACATGAGATAAATGACATCCTATTAATATAAATTCTCTAAAAGTATGAAATAGAACATTTGAAAATAAAGAATGAGAAACTCTTGATAAAGATATAGCAATATGAGATATTAAAAGAAATATGTGAATAAACATTTATGGAAATATGTTTAAAAATGCTATGGAATATGATTCTAGTAAAGAGAAATAAATAATCAAAAAAACAGCTATAAATAGCTGTTTTTTTGATTATTTAAATTTTACTCCTCAACAAAAACTTCCTCTCAAAACTCTTTATTTACTTCATCTATACACTTTTTTTGCTTTTCTTCACTCCAATCTTTATCATATATTTTTTCTATTTCTAATCATTCAAATGCTCAAGTTGTATCTTTTCTCATTAATTCTAATTTTAGATATTCTTGCACTTTGAGTTGGGATAGGTAGTTGTTTTCAAAATCAAAATAATCACTATTTAATCTTTCTTTCCGAAATCTTCATTTTAATTCTTTTTTTATTTCTTCATATTTTCAATTCTTTTCTTTTTCTTCTAACTGTTTTTTAAGTTCTTCTTCCCTATATAATCAAAAATATATTTGCATTAATAAATAGAATTCATTATATCTTAATTTCCATGTTTTTTCTTCATTTCTTTTTAATTCTGGTCTAAGATAGCTACTTAATAAATATCAATATTCAATATATTGATTATCAATATTATAATCATCATCTATTATATTATATATAGAATAATAGTCCTCTTGCATATCGTCTCACTCTAGGTCTATTAAATTGTTATTTTGTGTTATACTAAACAATATACCATCTTTATTAGGTTCTTCTATTTTATTCAACACCTCATAAAAACTATATATTTTTGCTAGTTCTTTTTCTAGTGGGCTTTCTAGGTTGAAGTTATTTTGTTTTATATAAAACCTTCTTCATTTATGTTCAATAAAATATTTATAAAATATACATATTTTTCATCATATATTATATATTTCATAAATAGGTCTTTCTAATCATCCATATTTTCTTTCAATAGTTGTAAATAATTTTAATTCCATTTTTTAATTTTTAGGATATAATGTATTAATTATAAAATCTAAATTTCAATTACTGTCATATTTTCATCACAATTTAAGCTCTATAGGTTTTCAATTAATTGTAAATGTTTCTTTTATGTCTCAAACTACTTTTCAATTAACTACTATTTTTTTCCAATCAACTCAAGCTTCTCATTTTAAAGGTAAATTATATTCATTTAATAATATATTCTTAATATTATCATATGCTTTCTTCACTACTTCTGCTATTTCTTCATCTGTCCAGTTTGATGGAAATAGGGATTTTATTTTTTACTCCTCAACCAAAACCTCCTCTCAAAATTCTCTATTAACTTCATCTATACACTTCTTTTGTTTTTCTTCACTACAATTTTTATCATATATTTTTTCTATTTTTAATCCTTCAAATACTCAAGTTGTTTCTTTTCTCATTAATTCAAGTTTTAGGTATTCTTGAACTTTTGGTTGGGATAGGTAATCTTTAACAAAATTACGATATCAATCAATACCTTTATATATATTCATCCAACCATCATTAGTTAATATTTTTTTAATTTCTTCATATTCTCAGTTTTTTTCTTTTTCTTCTAATTGTTTTTTAGGTTCTTCTTCTATATAAAGTCAAAAATATATTTCCATTAATAAATAGAATTCTTTATATGTTAAATAAAATTCTGTATATGGTATATTATTTTCTTCATCACATCATATCCATATTCATTTTTTTGATGGAAAACATTTTTCCATTCAGTCTTCTCATATATATGAATCATAATTATTTATAATATGTTCTCATTCTCATCATCACATATAATCAAATAACTTTTCTTCTGAGTTTAACGTTCAATACAAGATCTCTCATAATGGATTTTCTACTCCATTTAACACCTCATAAAAACTATATATTCTTGCTAGTTCTTTTTCTAGGGGGTTTTGGAGGTTGAAGTTTTTTTGTTTTGTATATATTTCTAATCATTCTATAAATCCTAAAAACTTTCAATTACTATAAGGTATAGTATTCCTATTCATTATATATGATTCTTGTGATTTTTGTAGACAATATATATTTTCTATCTTATATATTTTATTTAAAAAATTTTTTTTATATAATTGATGTTTTAAGTCTCATTTATTTATAATAATTTTTCAACTCATTTTTTTTAATATTTAGGATATAATGTATTAATTCTAAAATCTAAATTTCAATTACTATCATACCTTCATCATAAATCTAGTTCTATAGGTTCTCAATTATCTAATTTTACTTTATAATATATTCATTCTCAATTTTCTAATAATTTATCATTAACTGCTTGTTGCTTCCAATACACTCAAGCTTCTCATTTTAAAGGTAAATTATATTCATTTAATAATATAGCCTTTATATTATCTTCTGCTTTCTTCACTACTTCTGCTATTTCTTCATCTGTCCAGTTTGATGGAAATAGGGATTTTTGATTTTTTCAGATTTGATTAATTTTTCTTGAATCATTTACTCATTTAATCCTTGGATTTAATCTATCATAACTATCTTTTGGTAAATTAAAATATTCTTCTTTTGTTATCTCTATCCATCTTCAATTTTTTTTGATTCAAACTATTATTTTATCATCTCTCAACATTTCTTCAACTACATTCATATTATGTAATCATCATCTTAATCTTTTTTCTCAGTTTACTATTCCCCATTCTCCATACAATAAATGAATTAAAGTTTTTTCATTTATTCATTTTTCCCTGGCTATAATATATGATTTTTTAATAATTTCTTCTGTTTTCACTCAATAAACTCATCAAAATTCATCATATAAATTAGCTAATTTATTTAAATTTATAGGTATTAGTGTAGCCTTGAAAATTTCTCATGAAACATTTATTCTAGCTGTTATCTTTTTTATAAGTAAATATCATTTAGATTTTTTTAGTATAGCAATAACTTTTGCAGCATTTTTTGTTGCAATAGTCATTGTTACTCATTGAGCAATTAATACATCTAAATATCAATTTAAATATCAACCCCAATACTCTGGTTGTTCTAATCAATCTAAATTTGATATTGCATTAGTTATTTCTTGCTTTAAAAATCATATCTCATTATAAAATTTTTCTACTTCTTGTTGAATGGATAATGATTCTGATAATATTTCATCATTTATAGTATCTCTAATATCTGCATATATTTCATTTCAAGTTATTAAATGCATAGATTTAGCTCACCAAAATGTAATACTATCTACTAATAAAGATCCATATGAAACTAATCAATTAATTGTTTCCTGAGGTATAGTTTGTATCATTTCAACTGAATCTTTTGTAGATTGAAAAGCTCAATCTCATAATCATAAAACATAATATTTACTAGAGTTACTTAAATTTATAAAATTTGTTTTAAGTTTTTCATATGAATTTCATACATAATACTTATTTACCTCTTCTGAATTTAAATTATTAGATGAATCAAAATTACTTTCATCAGGAACATTTTCATCTGTTGTAGTAGGTATATTAATATGTCAATCAATTGATATTGGTCATCAAGTAGTTCATAGATTTGTTACAAACTGATTTTCAAAATCAGTATTTCAATCATGTAGATAATCTAAATATCAATTATTTATAATACTTGTTTCAAGTGGACTATTATCATCAACCATATTGTAATGAATGACATCGTTTAAATCAGTATTTCAATCATTATTTTTATCAATAGCTCATACTCAAGTTAATATTTCATCAATATGAATATTAAATTCAAAGGTATTTACTTCTCAACTAGCATTTAAAATATTTGAATAATTTGCTGTTTTTTCTTTTAATATATCATTAACAAGTGATGAAAGTGGATTTATGTATCAATTACTAATTTCTGATAAACTAGAAAGAGCAGACATTTTTCATGTTAAATTTTGATCAATATCATTATATGGATTTCAATCATCATCAGGATCTATATCAATACCTCAACTACTTATAAATTCTAATGGCTCATCATTTGATAATCATAATTCATTTAATTTTGAATCAATTAATTGTTTATCAATAAAAATTTCTCAATTATTATTTGTAACATAATTTCAAATACACATTCAAGATAATGTTTTTATTTCCACATCTGCTCAAACTACAATTCATGCTTGAATATTTACCTTTATTACTTCTTTTCAATTAGTATATCAATTATCTCATGAAGTATTACCACATCAACTTAATCATAATAATGTAGATATTGTAAAAATACCTAATCTAAATTTATTTTTACTTTTATTTAATCACCTTTCTAATTTATTGAACATAGTTTGATTTATTTAAAAATAATTGTATAAATAATAAATATTAAATAATTATTGTCAAAAATTTTAATAAGCAAATATAATATTATTTTTGAAAAAAGTATTTTAAAAGTAAAATAATAAAAATACATCTTATAAAATCCTATACTATGGAAAAAATCAATAATCCAGATTTAGAATTAGACTTCTTTTCATTACTAGAAAATCATAATTTTTCAAAAAAAGAATTAGAAAAAATAAATCAAGCTTATTTTTTATCTAAGGCTAAATTTAAATGAAATAAAAGAGATTCATGAGAAGATTATTTTGAACATTTAGTAAGAACTGCTAGTATAATTTTATATGAATTTGAAAAACCAACAGCAGAGAAAATAATATTATCTTTACTGCATGATATAGTAGAAGATACATCAATTTTATTTGATACTATAAAACTTACATTTTGACATAAAATCCTAGAATCTATTAAAAATATCAGTAAAAAAGATAAAAATCTAGCCGGATTAGATTCTAAATATAGAAAAAAAGAATATTTTGAAAGAATTAATAAATTAACTAATGATTTAGAAATAGATGTAAAACTTGCTGACAGAATAGATAATCTAAGAACTATATGAGTATGGAAAGTTGAAAAAATACTTGATAAAATAAGTGAAACAGAAAAATATATTTTACCACTTGCAAGAAAATATAATTCAAAAGCCTTAAAAATTATAGAAGAAGAAATATTTACAATAAGAAATAATATAAATATTGACTAAAATTTATATTAGCTATAATATATTTACTTGTTAGACAAAATATCACAAGATTAGGAGATAAAAATGAAAAATGATGTATTAAAAGACAAATCAATGTCAATTAGATATATAAAAGGACAATCAGGTATTGTATCTGGAGTAAAACAAAAAGACTCTAAAAAATTAGAGTCAAAAGGTGCAATTGGAGGCTGCGGAACATACAGGACAAATACTCCTGCAGAATTAAATTTAATAGTTACAATTGATAAAAAATTCTATTTTGTAGATATTAAAAATTTAATTAAAAATGAATTAGGTTTTGCTAAGTTTTCCGAAAAAAGAATTTCTATTTTAGATGCCAGTATACCACATCAACTAGATTTTAAAAAGGTTGATAATAATATTTATTTAGATATAGAAAGTGAATCAGTAAAAAACTGGCTTGTATATTTGAAAAAAACTTTTTCAAAAAAATGACAACAGTTTATAAAACAAAATAGGACTACGAATGTAGTCCTATTTTTTATTTAAATTTAATTATGAATTCACTCCCCTTTCAAATTTTACTTTTAACAACTATTCCAATTTCATATATATCTGCTATTTTTTTTACTAAGGATAGTCAAATTCAATGTCAATCATTATTTCTTGATAGTCATGACATAAAAAATCTATCAAATATTTTAGTTAAATCTTCTTTTTGTATTCAAACTCAAGTATCTTTTACGATAATCTTATTAGATTCTAATGTAATGACTACATTTCATCATTTCTTATTATATTTAATTGCATTTTTTAAAATATTTGAAAATAATATATAAAAATATTGTTTATTTATATATAATTTTTTATCTGATTTTTTAGATAATCTAATTTTTACTTCCTTTTCATCTGCATATTTTTTGAAATCCTTAATTATTGACTTTATTTCAATAGAAATATCTAAATTTTCATTAGACTCTCTAGAATTAATATTTGATAACTCTACTAAGCTTTCAATTAATCAATCAAGTTTATTTATTTCTATCAATCATTCCTCAATTAAGCCTACATCATAAGTTTTAGTAGCTTTTATTAATTGTAAATTTGAATGAATAATTGAAATAGGTGTTTTTAGTTCATGTCATGCATTATGAATAAATGATTGCATATCATTCATACTTTTTTCTACTGGTTTTAAATTTTTTGATACAAACTTATTTCATATATAATAAAATAATAATGAAAATATAAGTGTAATAAATATAAAACCTAACAAATCTCTTAAATAATCAAAAAAACTATATTTTAATTCTTTAATAAACAATAAATCATAATTTTTATTATTATCAATGATATTAAATTTTTCAACTATATACTTATTATTTGTATATATTTTTTTGTAATTTCATCTAGATAATAAATTTTTTATAATATCAATATCTAAATCATTAATTATCTTACTATACACTAATTCATTATCAGTTCTATCAATGATTAAAATATTTAATTTAGCTCATTCTCATATTTTTTGAATACCTGTTCAGTTAAACATTCATTTTGAATATGTGTTTCTTTTATCTATATTCTTAATTAATTTATCAACTCAATAATCAGTTTTATAAATATGTGAAATAAATGTATTAAAAAGTTTTATATCTACTGATTTATAATTAAAATATTTAATAGAAAAAAAGACTCCTTCTAGTAAAATTGCTAGACAAAAAACTAAAACTGTAAAAATAATTGTCAGCTTTTGTTTTGTTTTTTCTAAATTTAAATTACTCATATTAATTAATTATATATCAAAATCATTTTTTTGTTTCTATTAATTCTCTACCAAGTTTTTTTCTAAGATATCAAATATAAACATCAACAGTTTTACTAAACATAAAATCTCAATCAAACTCTCACCATACATGTTCATACATTTCTTGTCTAGATACTACCTTTCATTTATTTTGAGATAGATATTTAAATAAATTGTATTCTAATGTAGATAATTTAATTTTTTCAGATCACTTATACACTTGAATCTCTTCTAAATCTATAAGATATTCTCAAATAGTTATTTTTGTATTTGATTTATTTTTTAAATTTCTCCTTGATAATGTTTTTATTCTAGCAATTAATTCATCATAATCAAAAGGTTTAGATAAATAATCATCAGCTCAAATATCTAGTCATTCAATTATATCTGATTTAGTAGATCTAGATGTAAGCATTATAATTGGTACATCTTTCCCTTTTTCTCTGAGTTTTTTACAAACTTCTAGTCAATCCATTTCAGGAAGATTTATATCTAAAATAACTACATCATAAAAATTAATTGATGCTTTATATAATCAATCTTTTCAATCAAAACTACTATCTGCCTGTATATCTTTTAACGATAAAAATCTTACTAAATTTCTAGACAATATTTCATTATCTTCTACTACTAATACTTTCATAAATCAAAATTAATTATATATTTTGTTAATTATACAGGAATTAACTTAAGAATAAAGTAAGAAAATAAAAAAAGCTTATAATTTTTATAAACTTTCTTTTCAAATAAAATTATTTTTAATTAAATAGTTAGATATATTCGTTGATATAATATCATATCACTCACTATTTGGATGCAGTCAATCATTCAAATTTAATTTAGAATTTCAATTAACTCAGTCAAGAAAATCTCAGTAATAAAAAATTCCTGTTTTGTTAGCTATTTTTTCAAATCTAGAATTAAAGTCTCTTGAATAAGAAAATCAAAATAAAAATGGTAATTTTACTCAGAATAAAATAATTTTTCATTCTGGATTATTATTTTGTAAATAGTTAATTATTTTTTCAATATTTATTTCCATTTTATCTAAATCCATTTTTCTAAGTCAATCATTTGCTCATATATTTAATAAATAAATATCTGCATTTTTATACTCATCAAAATTTTCTATTCTATCTAATAATTGCTTACTTGTATTTCCACTAATTCATCAATTTATAATACTATAAGTAAATCAATTATTATTTAATTTTTTTTCCAATTGGCTAGGATATGATTCATCAATATCTAATCAATATCAAATTGTTAAACTATCTCACAAAGCAACTATTCTCATACTATTATTTAATGATAAATTATTTGATCAACTACATCAAAACAAAAAAAAGATTATTAATAATAAGTAAAAATATTTTTTAAATGTAAGCATTAATTTAAAGTTAAAATTATAATATTTATACTAAATAACATTATATAAAAATTATTATAAAATAAAAATTATATAATACATAAATTATAATTTTCAATTCAATTAGTTTTATATATTTGTCAATCACTTCAAATAATAATTCAATTAATATTTTGTTTTTTTAAAAATATTAAAGATTTTTCTATTCACATAGCTATACAAGCCGTTGCAAATGAATCCGCAATATAACATTTATCTGAAATAAGACTTATACTAATAATTTCATTATTATTTTTATTAATTTCAGGATTTAATATATGATTAAATGATTTTCATTCTATATTCCACTTTCTTTTATAAATTCAAGAGGTAGATATAGATTTATCTTTAATGTCTAGAGTAGCTAGAATATCATTCTCATTAAAGGGACTGTCAATTGCAACTACAGGAACTTCTCATTTTCAATTATTTCAAAATAAATAAATATCTCATCATGCATTTATTATAAAATCAGTATATCACTTATTTTTTAAAAATTCTGAAACTAAATCAACTCAATATCACTTAACTATTCAACCAAAATCGAAATTTTGATTATCTTTCAAAATAATAAAATTTCATAAAACTGAGATTTTATCTAAATCTAGATTTTGTTCTATATTTTTCTTTTCAAATTGTCATTTTTTAAAATCAGAAGAATATCAAATATTACTTAAATTAACTAATGGATTAAAAAACTTATTACTAATATTATAAATTTCTTGAGAATGCTTTAAAATATCTATAAACCTATTACTTACCTCTAATTTCTTAATATCATTTAATTTACTTAAATCAGAATCTTTTAAAAATCTAGAAAATTCTTTTTCTAATCAATAAAAAATACCTAATCAATCATAAATATCATTTAATGCATTTATTTTTGAAAAAATAGTTATATTAATATCAGTTCACATTAAAAAATTACTTTTTGAATATTTCATATTTATTTTTTTATAAATTATTATTTATATAATACTAATAATTAATGAATTTAATATGAATTAAAAAATTATTTTCTTTTAGAAAATAATTTTAAATTCAGTTCATTTATTTTTAATACTCTTAACTTTTATCTCATATCATAAAATATTAACTATTTTTTTAACTATATTTAAACCTATTCAATATCATTTATAATCATTTCATACCCTATAGAAACTATCAAAAATTTTTGAAAGATTTCTTTTATCAATTCAAATTCAATTATCTTTTATGATTAAATAATCTTTATTAAAATCAATAATTATTTTTCATCATACATTAGAATATTTAAAAGCATTATCTAAAATATTTTTTATTATTACTTCAATTAATTTTTTATTACTTTTTAATTTTATTATTTTATTATTATCAAATACTATATTAATATTATTAGTACGATATATTTTATTTAAATTTTCTAATTCTTTTGAAATAATACTTCAAATATTAATATTATCTTTTTTAATGTCTCATTTAAAATTTTCTATTTTTGAAATAAATAAAAATGTTTCTAATAATTGATTAAGTAAATCAACTTGTTTATCTATTTTTTTATAAGAATCAGTATTTTTTCAATATAATCATAAATATTCTAATTCACTTGAAATAACCATTAGTGGTGTTTTAAATTCATGAGAAACTTGAATATTAAATTCTTTTAAACTTTTTGTATTATGTTCTATTACAGTTAAAAAATTATTGATTGAATCAACCAACTCCTTAATTTCATCATTTTTAGTTAAATCTAACTTTATTTTAGTAATATTATTTAAATCTATTTTTTTTAGTTTATTTGAAATATAAAAAATATCTTTTAAAGCAAATTTTATAAATAATACTTTTGATATAAAATAAGATAATATAGTAAATATAAATAATAAAATTAATCATACGTAAACAAACCTAATTTGAGTATGAAAATGAGAAGTTACATCATATGGAATAAATATATTTCAAAATTTTGTTTCCTTTTCATAAATAATAAAATATAAGCCATCTTTATAATAAAAATCTAAAAATATATTATTATACAGTAATATATTATTAGTATCAGAAAAAAATCCTCATAAATCTTTTAATTCATCAGACAAATCTTCTTTTTGATTATGAATATGTTTATTATCTTTTAAAACTTCATTATATTCAGAATCTATTTTTGAAGTTACTTCATTTTTTTCTTCATCATACCATCAAAAAAATGTAATAATATTTAAAGATATGAGCAATATTCATACAATAAAAAATGTAATTACAGAAAAAATCAATGATATTCTAGTTGATGTTTTTAATTTCATAAATAAATATTAAATAATAGAATAACCATAACCCTTTATAGTTTTTATAATATTTTTACCCATTTTTTTTCTAATAGAATAAATATAAACATCAATTTTATTTCAATCTACAAATAAACTATCCGATCACCATAAGTATTCAATTAAATCAGTTTTTGAAACACTTTTTTTATTATAAATATATTCTAAAACTTGTAATTCTTTTAGTTTAAGTGAAATTTCTTTTCAATTTTTTAATACTTTTTTATTTGTAAAATCTACTTCACATTCTCATATATTAATTTTTTCATTTATATGAAGTCGTTTAGTAATTGACCTAATTCTAGCTTGAAGCTCTCTTATTTTAAATGGTTTAACTATATAATCATCTGCTCCTGACTCCAATCATAAAATTTTATCATCATCATCTCACTTTGCAGTCATCATTATTATAGGGATAGAACTATTAAGCCTAATTCTTTTACAAAGAGTTATTCAATCAATTTTTGGTAACATTAAATCTAATAATATTAAATCAAATTCATTTAATAAAAAAGATTTAATAGCATCTTCTCAATCAAATTTTTGAGTAATATTAAAATCTGAATTTTGTATTTCTAATATTTTTTTTATATTATCTGAAATTTCTTTATTATCTTCTACTAATAATATTTTCATAATTTTAAAATTTATTATTTATTTCTTCCCTACTCAAATCTATTCAATTAACTTCAACAGAATTAACCCATGGTTTTTCCTGTCAAATTTTAACTTTCAAATTACAATTAGAATAATCAATTATAAATTCTTCAGCTCATTTTATTATATTAGGTTTACATTCATTTAAAAATAAATCTCAAACCTTTTTTAATTCTAAATATTTAGCTCATGATACTATATTTTTTTGACAATCATAAACTCTAATTCAACTACAAGTATTACTTGAAGATAATCATATCATATAATAAATAAATACTGATGAAATAAGAAATATACTTATAACAATTCATATTTTTTTCATCTTTTCTTAATTTAAAATTCTAAAATTTTTCTGAATAAATATATTTAAATCACTTATTTGTTAAATATTCTATATTTCAATTAACCATTCAAGGATTTCAACAAATATAAAATTCAGTATTTATATCAAAATCATACTTACTTAAATCTATTCTTCAATTTTCAAATCATTCTTTATCATCTCTAGATAACAAAATATGTGTTTCAATATTATTTATATTATTTATTTTATCTAAATAAAATAAATCTTTTTCCTTTTGTACTCAGAAAAATAAGTAATTATTTTCAGATTGTAAATTATATGAAATCATGTTTATTATTGGAGATAATCATGTTCAAGTAGCAATAAAAACTTTTGGATTTTTTGTGTCTTTCAAAGTAAATTCTCAATAAATTCATTTAATTTTTACAGTATCTCATACTTTTATTTGCTTCAATAATCTTCAAGCTCTTCAAGTATTTTTTAATTTTATTCAAAAAGTTAAAATATTATTTTTATAACTAACTATAGAGTAAGCCCTAGAAAATTCTCAATCAAAATCTTTTAATGTTAAAATTGCATATTGTCATTTTGAAACCTGTATATCAGAATTAATTTTTAAAGATAATGCTAAAACATCCTCAGTTAACATATTATATCAAATAACATTTGATAAATATCATCAAAAAATAGTATTATTTTCTTCATAATATGGTTCAAAATCTGCTTTAGTAACTCAACAAACTGGACAATACCAATCATCTGGTATATCCTCAAATTTTGTACCAGGTTCAATTCAACTATCTGGATCTCATATACTTTCATCATAAATATAACCACAAGGTATACATAAATATTTAGTAGTTACTCAGCTTTTTTTATCACTTTTACTAAAAAAATAAGCAATAGTTCTAATTAAAACTACAAAAACAACTAAAAAGATATAAAAATTATCAAATCTAGATGCAAAAGCAACATGAATAATAGAAAGTAAAAAAGCAGGATAAACCAATGATTGTAAAGATTTCCACTTTTTTCATCAAAATAATTTCATAGAAACTTTATTTGATGTAATTCATAATAATAACAATAATAATCATGCTATAAATCAACTTAATGCATCATATCTATCAAGCATATTTTTATAAACATATTCAATATATGTTATATTTGCATGATATTTAGTTTGAAATATATATTCTAATGAAAAATATTCTAATCAATGCTTTAGAAAAAAAACAAATGATAAAATACCTAAAACTTTTCTTGATAAAATAAGATTTTCTCTAATATTTTTATTATTAATAAAATGCAATATGGGACTAATAACTAAAGCAAAAGCAAAATACAAAAATGCTACTTTTCAATATGCTCTTAGATATAAATTTGATTCTAATAAATGTTCAAAAATAAAATTATGAATAATGAAAAAACTTGGTATTAAAAAAATAGATATGAAAAAAATAGATTTGATTGTATAAATTAGTTCTTCCTTCAGTATATTATTTATTCATTTAATATATCTTACAAAAATTAAAGATAATATTCATACAAATAAATAAAGAAAATATAAACTAGTATATATATCTCCAAAATTAAACTGATATATATTTTCAGTATTAACTAAAGATACAACATATAATAATCAAAATATAAATCCTCAAAAGATTATATTTAACCCTATTATTAAATATTTATTCAATAATCTAAACATTTTTTCATATTATAAAATAAAATTAACTAGCTCTACTTCTAGTATCAAAAAGTTTTATCACTTTATCTAATGATTGATCTCATATTTTATCTATAACATTAAAATCATCTCTATCATCTTTTCACTCTTTATCAAATCAGCCATCTAATTCACAAGATGTTAAAAAAACAAGAATAAGTACTAAAAGTATATTTTTCATATATATTGATTATGTAATATTAACTTGCTGAAGTATTAGTATTTGCTCTAGCTGCTGCTGCTTTTTGTGCAGCTAATCTACTTGCTGCTGCTGCTCTATCTGCTGCTGCTTTTTGTGCAGCTAATCTACTTGCTGCTACTGCTCTATCTGCTGCTGCTTTTTGTGCAGCTAATCTACTTGCTGCTACTGCTCTATCTGCTGCCGCTTTCTCTAAGATAATTTTTTTAGTATTTAATGCTTTCTCTTTAATTATAGTAGTAGATAAATTTAAATCAATTCAATCTATATATAATAATATCTTTTCTTGAGTTAAATCATTAAGATTTTTAAATAATAGTATCTTTTTCTCATATTTTTCTAATAAATCAATATTAGTAATATAACTTTTAATTCATTCTAAAACAAAAATTTTTTTATTTAATAATGTATTTAATTTTTTATAAATATCTAATTTTTCAGCATCAGTATTATATTTATCATCAATAATATTAGTAACTTTTAGAAATCTTTCATTATTATTTTTAATCTCATCTGAAGTTAACTCAACAACTTTATTAGAATTATTTGATTTAATATCTGATATAATTGATTTTTCTTGATTTGATGTATTATAATTATATGAAGTATTACTATTTTTATATTTAGATTTTTTATAATCATCATTATCATACTCTTTATATCTAGTTTTTTTATAATCATCATCGTCATCATTATCATTTTCGTCATCATCAGCATAAGACACATTAATAAATAATGACTTAATATTTCACATACTTAAATAATCATTTACTTTATCATCTTTTAAATAAATCACTCATAGAAATGATATAAATAGAACACTAAACAATCCCCCTAACATAGAAACATTAATTAAATTATTCTTGTTTTTCATAATTTTTAAATTATATAATAAATATTTAATAATCTTATTATATAATTTAAAATGAATTTAAAATGAATTTAATTCTTCATAAAATACTATATATTTATAAATTAATAATATATTGCTTTATATGAGCTATTAGTAAAAGTAGACCTAATTAACACTGTTTTTAAAAAATAAATAAACCTATTAGAAAATATTCTAATAGGTTTATTACTGTTGTGTTTGTCATTGGAGTTGCTTAAGGTTGATAAAATCAAACTATTTGATAGAATTAATAAGATTAATTTAGATAATTTAATGAATATATGTAAGTTAATATCATATTAACGTTCCCATCTATTAGTATCTCTTTCATTTGTTAAATAGTAATCTTTTACCACATAGTAATCTCAGTTTTTATCTTTAATATATTTATCTCTTCTATTATATTCATCAATACAAGTACGTAAATTTATTACTATAAGTTTTCCTTTAAGAGAAAAAAGTAGATAAAACTAAAAATAAATAAAACTTAATCTATAATCTTTTCAACTGTTTCAACTATTTTACTAACTACATTTTGTGATTCTTCACCTATTCAAAAATATTTCCCTGAATCAATTATAACTCATTTATATAATCATCTTTCAGAATCAGTTTCATCTGTAAATGAATTATAAGGATTTAAAACTAAATAATATTTTCAATTATATTCAAAATTTCAAGTATTTTCAGCTAATTGTTTATTTCAATCTATTTTTTCTGATTTTAAAGAATTAATAATATTAATTTTTGAATTATTATTTATATCTTTATTTCTAATATTTTCATCTGTATACTCTACTAAAATGTAATCTGAATAAATACTATCTAATACATTTCTATTTTCATCAAAATTAGAAACAACTCATCATTCATCTAAAAAATCTCATATTTCATCAAAAACATTAAATGGTATTCATTTATGAGGAACATCAAAAACTATAAAATTTTCCATTTTATATCAATGTGTTCAGTTTATTTCTTCATATCTTGGAAACATAATTTTTATATTAATATATATTTTTATTTTACTTCAGAATTTCAAAAATCAATTAAATATTTTTTTCATTCTTCATCTATCATAATATTTCACCAATGTACATCATTATGATAATATCAATTCTTTTCTAAAGCTTCTTTAAAAGGTATTATTTCATTTTTTCTAAAATCATTAGTAAACCGTTCTTTTTGTAAATTTTGAACATAATCTTTATTTTGTTCTTTATTATACTTTTTTCATTCTGGATAAGTTTTTAATCATTTATTTTCTAAAAATAATTTAACCTCATTATCAGTTATTCAATTTTCTTTTAATCTTAATATATTTTTTTTAGATAATCAATTTTCTTCAAAGAAATTAATTAAATTATTATTAAAATTTCATTTATATAAATCTTTTGGTAAATTATTCAAATCATTTTTATAATAATCTAAATGAATTATAGATTTTACAGACAATCAGTTAATTTTTTCCATTTCATAAATTCAATCAATATTACCAAATGATTTAATTTCAGGAATATTAAAATTTTCTAAAATATCTCATTCAGCAGTTCATTTAAATTCTTTTTTTAAATCCTTTAATCACTTTCTAAATAACATATGAATATCAAATTCTACATCTAACTTATCAGTCCTTCAAGGTTTAGCAATTTTTAATACTTTATCTGTTTTATTAGGGTGCCTTAGAATTAAAGCATTATTTCATTCTCAAACAATATCACCAATTGTTAAATCTTCTCATAAAACACCTTTATAATCTTTTAAAAAATCATAATCACTATTATCACTTAACTTTTCAGCCATTTTCAATGATTTCATTCATTTTCATAAAACTCATAATCACATTCATCATAATGCTAATCATCATTCATAAGGATTTTGAAAAGTACTTAATATATCTCAAAATGAATCAAATATATCTTCTAGTATTGCTACTATTACATTCCAATTTGCTAAATGCTTAATCATAACAACAACTTCACCTACAGATTTATCTAACAAACTATTTATTGTTTCTGCATTTTCTACAACTAATCAATCAACAAGTCATTTCTCAAATTTTTGTATATCACTATTTTGTTCTAAATTTTCACTTAATCATAAATTCTCATATAAATCTTTTTTAAACTGATCTAACTTAGATAATATTTCTTTATTTTCATCTAATTCTTCTCAAAAAAAATCTTGTAAATCACTAGAAATTGTTACTTTATTATCTTCATTGTATACTACTTCCATAGCTTTTATTTCTTGTATCTTAACATAATTCTGTTCTATTCAACTTATATCTATATCTAATAGATTTTTAGTCTTTTCAAAACTTTCTATTTCTGTATTTCAGATTGTTTCAGTAGACATAAATAAAATAGAATTAAGTTATATTAATTAACTATAATTTTAATATATTTTTTAATATTTTGCAAGTTTGGCTATATATAGAAATAATATCAAAATTAAAAGATTGGAAAAATACTACATATTATATAGAAGAATATTTAAATATACTGAAAAAATAAAAACCTTACACAATAAAACCGACTAATAATATTCGGTTTTATTTTAATTTTTCATGGAGGTAACTGATTTAGGAGTAAGTTTAAAATTATTGGTTAATATTGGCTTTAAAAAGTAGCTTATCAAACAAAATTTAATTCTTCATCATCATGTACCATATATTTATCTATCAATGATTGATCAATTCAATGTTTAGTTTCTTTTATATTTGTTTGAACTCAAGTTAAAAGATTTCATTCTCATGAAACTAATATATTTTCATCTAATAACATATGTATATTATTAAATATTTCTTCATATGGTTTTTTAGACATTTCTCATCACACTTTTCAGAAAGTATGATCTACTCATAATAAATGAACAAATGATTTTTCCTCACTTCATACTTTTTTATATAAATCTGAAAAAGCATCAGATGTAAATACATCATCCTCATTTCAATAGTTCATTAAAAATTTTCATTTAAATAATTCTAATTTTTCGTCTAATTCAGTTATATCTGGAAATGTATCCAAAATAGGTACATCTTTTATATCTAATCTTAATCAAGTTCATACAGTAGAAATATTTTTTACTTGTGGAAATTCTGAAGCCAAATAGAAAGCCAATATTCAACCTAGAGAATTTCAATTTAATGTTATCTCTAATTCTTCTGAATTAACTCAATATACTTCTTCTGAATTTTTAATAGAATCAATAATAACTCTTCTTGCATCTTCTAATTCATCTAAAAATGTTTTTCATACAAATTTAGCTTGTTTTTGTTTATACCTATCTGTAATTTTATCATCAATAGGTAAATCTTTTCTTGAAGATTCATATAGTACAACATTAGAAATACTATTTTCTTGTAACTTTGAAGCAAAATCTAAATATTTATTATTTCATCATTTAAGACTTCAAAAAGTACCATGTATATTAATTAATACATTTTTATTTCATTTAACAGGAAAAGTATTTATTTTTACTTCCTTATCTCAATAAATTCATTCAATCATATGAGATTTTGTTAATGTTTCATGTCTTTCTTTTGTTTCCATAATTATTTTTTAGAATTTAAGTTTTTTCTAGCACTTGGAGGCAATAATTCATTTTTTATTAAATCTATATTAGATATAACTTTTTCATTAATATTGAAAAAATCTTCTGGTTTTTCTCATAATCAAATCATTATATCTGAAAAGATTTTATATAATTCTTTATCTTCTTTAATTTGTAAAAACTCTTCATAAGTAAACTTTAAACTTTTTTTATTTATATTTAAAGTTATTACTCATTTTTCAATATCAGTTTTAAAAAAGCTACTTACTTCTCATTTATTATTCTGTTTAATAATTTTATAATCAGGTAATGCTCTTATTATATCTTTATTCATAGTTTCATTAGGATTAATCCATTCATTATACGGATCAAATGATAATCTTTTTTTTGAATTTATTTCCATTACATATGGTAAATCATTCTTTTCATCTACTTTAATTATATAACTTTTTTCTCAAATTGAAAATAATCTACTGGCTTTTCATTTATTAAATGTAATTGATTTAGAAATCAACAATCAAGGATCAGCTAATGTAAATGCTTTTTCTGGGCTAATGTAAAATAAGTGTGCTACTTTTAGTATAAAAAATAGGATTAATACTAGAAAAGGGCTAATGTAAAAAAAGAGTGCTACTTTTAGTATAAAAAATAGGTTTAATACTAATAAAAGTATGGTATAATTTTGTTAACTTAAAATTAACTTTGAATAATGCAAAAAAAAACTGTCCTAAATGCAGACATAAAAATATAAAATTAAATTGAAAAAATAGTCAATTAAAACAAAAATATAAGTGTAAAAAGTGTAATTTTTGTTTTGTTAGAAAAGATAGAACAAATGATAATATTAGATGAAAAAGTATTTTTAATAATTGGATAAAAGAATGATATTCATCGAGACAATTATCAGACCAAAATTTAAAGAAAGAAAAATATATTAAAAAATTAATAAGAAATGAATTAGATAATAATTTAATCTATCAAATAGATCTAGTTTTTGATAATGTTAAATATATTATGATAGATTGAACTTGGATTACAAAGAAAATTTGTTTAATTATTTATTATGATTACATAAATAAAAAAGTAATTTATTTTTGATTTTATGATGCTGAAAGATATGAATATATAGAAAATGATTTAAAAACTCTTAGAGATGAATTTAAATATCAAATAGAGTGAGTTGTTGTAGATTGAGCCAAACAAATTAAAAAAGCAGTAGAAGAAATATTTCCTACTGCTAAAATTCAAAGATGTTTAACTCACTTAAAAAGACAAATTAGAAATAATATTTCAAAGAAACCTCAGAGTAATTGTTGAAAAGAATTAAAGAGATTAATTAATTTTAAGAAGTTTTCTAATCAAAAATTATCTATTAAAAAATTTAATCTTTGGGAAGAAAAATATAGATATTTTTTAAATGAAAAAACAATAAATTGAAATAATTCACGGTATACTCATAAAAAATTAAGGTCTGCAAAATCACATATCAAAAATGCAATTCCATATATGTTTCATTATTTGAAAGATGAAAATATTAAGAAAAGTAATAATGATTTAGAATGATTAAATTGAATTTTAGATAGTCATATTTTTAGTCATAGATGACTTAGAATTGATAGATTAATTTCATTTGTTTCTTTATGGCTTTATGAGAGAAATTTATAAAATTCCAGCACTCTTTTTTTACATTAGCCCAGTTTTTTGTCTATATAAAGAGGATATAAAAAAAGATTAAGTTTTAATTTAATAAAACTTAATCTTTTAAAAATGTATTTTCTTTAGTATTAATCTATAATTTCTTCAACTTTTTCGACTGTTTCTTTAACTCTATTTTCTGTATCTTCTGAAATTCAATAATATAAATTAGGACTTACAATTACTCACTTATATATTCATAAACTTTCATTTGTTTCGTCTGTTAATTTATTTAATCAATCAACTATCATATAATATTTTCAATCATATCCAAAATATCAATCTAATTCTGGAATATGTCTATTATTTTCTAATAATTTAGTAAAATGTTTTCAATCTAATTCAAATTTTTGTTTTAATAATTTTATATCATTATCTCTTTCTACACTATCTTCATATTCAATAACAAATGAATTTCATTTTCATCATACATCAAAAATCTCCTTTTTATCTCAAAAAGGAATTTTAAATGTTTCTTCTCCTACAAAGTAATTATTTCATTTTACCATATCTTCAATAGATGAAGCATAACTTCAAGTTATCTTCATTTCATAAAATACAATATCTTCTGATTTAAAATTTATAGGAGTAACATCTGTTAATCATCTTTCATCTTTATTTAAAATATTCATAAAATTATTTATTATCAATTAATTTTATCCTTCAAAAATCTATTATATAAACATTTCATTTTTTGTCTAACATAACATTTCAAGGATGTAAATCATTATGTGAAATTCATTTTTTCTTTAAATAATCTAAAGTATTACTTAAAGGAGTATCTCATATCTTTCAATGTTTTTTTCTATATAGATAACTAGTTCATAATTGTTCAGCTAAGTGTTCAACTGAATAATCTTCTATTAGCATATCTAAATAAGAATCTTTTTCTCAAAACTTGTTTTTTAAATACTCTCTTACTTGTTTATCTGACAAATTTGATAATATTTTTTTATCTTCCAAATCTAATTTTTTATCAAATCTTTCTATTAATGTTTTAGAATATAAACTTTGTCAGTCTATTTTTTCTATATAAAAATGTCAGTCATCTTTTCATTTAAAAACTTGTGGTATTCTAACTTTTAAATCTAAATCTCAATTTTTTATTCAACTTTTCCAAGTATCTAAAAATAATTTATGATTATTAAACTCTTCTAATATATCATCAACCTGTCATTCTTTAGCTATTTTCACAACTAAGCTATCATTAATTGGATTTTTCATAATTATAGCTTGTGTTCATTCTCAAACTATATCACTAGTTGTTATATTTTCTCATAAAATATCTTTATGTTTTTCTAAATAACTATATTTTGGATCTTCATATAAATTTTCTACTTCATTAGTAATTTCATTAGTTTCTTGTTTATCATTATCTTTTCAATCTATTTTATCTAATTTAGTAAAAAACTTACTAAATTTAAACGGTCATGTTCATAATCATCAAATTATCATTCAAGTTTGATAAGGTTCTCATATTCATTTTAAACTTTCTACAACATCTTCTCATAAACTTACTGTAAAATCCCATATTTTTTCTGGAGTATCTAATTTTTTTATATTTTCTACTATATCTCCTATTCAATTATCATATAAACTTTCTATTTCTTCTAATGTTAAAGTCCATCAATCAACTAATCATTTAAAAAGTTTAACTTTATTGTCTTTTATATTATCAATATTTTTATCTATTCATAATGAATCATAAAATTCATTTTTTACATAAGTAACCTTTCATTCAATATTTTTTTCATTTATATTAAATTCATCAGAAAAAAAATCTTGTAAATCACTAGGAATTGTTACTTTATTATCTTCACTATCAACTAACTCCATATTTTGTATATCGTGTACTTTAACATAGTCTTGTTCTATTCAACTTACATCTATATCTAATAGATTTTTAGTCTTTTCAAAACTCGGATTTTCTGAATTTCATATTGTATCAAAAGACATAAGTAAAATAGAGTTAAATTATATTACAATAACTATTTAAATTCTACTATATTTTTTTGTTTTTTACAAATTTAGACTTGTTACATATAATTGAGAAGTAAATAATTCAATTTTTGCCATAAAATAGAAAATATGATAAAATATAATAAATATAATTTATTAAAAAATAATGATTCGTATTCAACTCATAATATGAACTCTAATAACTTCAATGTTATTAATATTTGGATTCTTTAAAGAGATTCCTTTTATTATTGCCTTATCAATATTTATATTATTACTTTTAATAATACATATAGTAAAAATTAAGATTAAAATTAATAAATCACTTAATATATATATTCCCGAATTTGAAAATAATTATAAAAAAATATTAAATGAAAAAAAATACATAGATAATAAAAAAGAAATTTTTCAAATAAATAAAAATATTACTTCTATTGATAGAAATATTCATAATTTGAAAACTTACTTAAAATATACTACAGATAGTGTTTTAGTTGAAAAAATAAAAGAACTAAATAACTTTATAGATATATATAATTCTGAAATAGAAATAGTTAATACTAGCTATTATAAAAACCAATTAGAAGTAAATTGAATATTATTTGATTCAATTGAAAAATATCCATTAGATGAAATGCAAAAAAAAGCTATTTTAACACCCGAAAAAAACTTATTAGTAATAGCATGAGCTTGATCGTGAAAAACATCTACAATTATATGAAAAGTAAAACATCTATTAGAAGTAAGAAAAGTTAATAAAGAAGAAATTCTTTTAATATCTTTTACCTCTGCTTCTGCACAAGAAATGAAAACTAGAATTAAAGAAAAATTATCTTTAGATTTAGATGTTATGACATTTCATAAATTATGAAAAAATATACTAGAAAAAAACATTAAAAACTAAAATCAATATACTTCAAGAAAATGACAAAAGATATTTTAGAGATAATTTATATAATACTTTATTATTAGATATTCATGAAGAATCTCCAGAACTATTTAATAATTTTTTCTCATACTTAATTAATCCTCCAAAATTAACATTTGAATTTGATTCTATATGAGAAGTTGAAGAGTATAGAAGAGAAAACAATATAAGTACATTAAAAGAAAGAGTAAATAGATCAACTATACAATGAGAATACTTAAAAAGTATGGAAGAAGTAGAAATAGCTAATTATTTATTTTTAAATGGAATTAATTATACATATGAAAATCCCTATAAAATAGATACTACAAATTCTGAATATTGACAGTATAGACCTGACTTTTACCTAGATGATTATGATATTTATATAGAGCATTATTGAATTGATAAAAACTGAAATGTTCCAAAATTCTTTTGAGATTGAATATGATGATACAAGGAAGCCAATAAAAAATATAATGAGGGTATCGAATGGAAAAATAATTTACATAAAGAAAATAATACTACACTTATATCTACTTATTCATATGAAAATAATGAATGAATATTATTTAAAAATTTAAAAGAAAAATTAACAAAAAAATGAGTAAAGTTTAACAATCTAAATAAAGAAGATGTTATTAATAAGATAATACCTACTATAAAAGCCGAATATTCAAACTTTATGGATCTTATATTTACATTTTTATGACTATATAAATCAAATTCTATTTGAATAAATGAATTATATAATCGTAATAATCTATTATTTACTAAAGAAAAAAGGAATCTAAGAACTACAATATTTATTAAAATATTTGAAAAAATACATAAATATTATGAAGACAATTTAAAAAATCTAAATGTTATAGATTTTGATGATATGATTAATAATAGTACTTCATATGTAAACGAAGAATTAATTACAACACCATATAAATATATAATTATTGATGAATTTCAAGATATCTGAATCGGTAGATATAAATTAATTAAAAGTATTTTAAATAAAAACAATGCCGAATTATTTTGTGTTTGAGATGATTGGCAGTCTATATATAGATTTACTTGATGAGATTTAAATATATTTACACATTTTCAAAAATACTTTCCATTCTGAGAACAAGTATTTATAAATAAAACTTATAGATACCCTCAAGAAGTAAATGAAGTTACTCATAAATTTATAACTAAAAATAAATCTCAAATAGATAAAATATTAGAATCATGAAATATTGATAAACCAGAAAAACCTATATTTAATATAATTAACTATTCTAACCTTATAGAAAAAGAAGATATTTTAAATAAGATATTACTTAAATATAAAAAAAATATTATTGCCTTATGACGATATGATAGTGATAAAAAATGATTACCAAAAGGTATTAAATTTATGACAGTACATAGTTCTAAATGATTAGAATCTGATTATGTTATTATATTAAATTGAAACAAATGAAACTATTGATTTCCTTCTGAAATTAAAGATAATAAATTACTTGATTTAGTGTTATCAGAACCTGATAATTATAAATTTTCAGAAGAAAGAAGATTATTTTATGTAGCATTAACAAGAGCAAAGAAAAAAACTTTTATACTTACTAAAGAATGAAATAAATCTTCTTTTGTTGAAGAATTAGAAAATATATTATGAGTTAAAACAAATATTTTTTCAGAAAATAAAATAGTATGTCCTATATGTAAAAAATGAGAATTAATATCTAAAAATATATATTCTAAATGATGATTATGATGTAATAGATTTCCATATTGTAAATATGAAATAATTACAACAAGTCCGAATAAGAAAGATAACTGAAAATCTCTTTCTGAATTAAGTAATGAGTATTTAAATTGGATATTAAATAATAAAACAAATTATAAAAAATCTACAATTATAGAACATTCTATATATTATGAATTTGAAAAGAGAAATATAAGTAAAAAATAGAATGTATAGAATTTTGCTATAAATACTACTATATGCTACTATTAAAATATAATTATTATAATAAATTAAAGATATGAAAAAAATAAGTACTTCTGCATTAGCTAAACTTTTAAATACTGATTGAAAAGATTTTATTCAGAAATTAGAAGAAAACTGATATATTGAAATTAAAAATAAATCATTGTTTTCATCTGATAAAATTAAAGTTCTTACTTCAAAGTGAAAAGAAAACTGATGAGAATTAAAAACTTGAACTAAATTTTGAGATTATATAACATGGCCTGAAAATTTTAATCCTTTCAATTCATCAAATATAGAATATATAAGTGTTTCTATTCTCGCTGAATGATTTTGATATTGAGCCAGAAAAATGAATCAAATAATATCAGAATTATGATGGATAGAACCAAATCTAAAATGATGGAAACTTACAAAATTTTGAGAAAAGATTTGAGGTAAAGAATTAGTAATTAATAAAACTTGAGCCACTTATACAAAATGGCCTATCAAAATAAAAGAAAACTCATCATTATTAAATTCCTTATGAGAAAAAAATACAAATTCTAATACAAATGAAATAAAAGAGAAAAAAATTAATAATAGTAAGGAATTAAATTTTAGAGAAAAATTTCCAGCTCAATATAGGACAAAAGACTGACATAATGTTCGTTCAAGATGAGAATTAGTAATTGATAATTCATTATATGAATATTGATTAGCACACGCATACGAGCGTAAACTTCCAATTGAAGAAGATGTTTATTCAGATTTTTATATACCAGCAAAAGATTGATGAAAAGCTGTATATATAGAATACTGGGGTTTAGAAGACCAAGAAAAATATGAAAATAGAAAAAAAATAAAAAAAGAAATATATAAAAAATACCATATGAATCTTGTTGAAATAGAAAACAAACATATTGATAATTTAGATGACCACTTACCAAGATTACTATTACAATTTTGAATAAGAGTAGATTAGATTCTATTTAATATATAATGTAACATATGAAATCTAAGTTCTAACATAAATCAAACATAACTATACTATATTTACACCTCACAAACAAAAACTATTAAGAGAACTTAATCTCTTAAGTTTACCTTTAAGTAACACAACATATCTCCTAAATCACCCTTTAAACACAAAAAAACACGAGTTTACTATAAAAGTATTCCCGTGTTTTTTCTTTAAT
>JALSMB010000033.1 GCA_026988025.1 Candidatus Altimarinota bacterium
ATTAGATTATAATGCATTATTTTTTGTTTATTCTTTATGATGAATTATTATTAAAATAAACTATGATAGTAGAATTATCTCTTTGGCCCTTAGGGACGTCGGTTCAAATCCGTCTAGCTCCACCATGTAATAAAGACCGTTCAACTTTTGTAACATATATAGAAGTTGTAATAATAAGAAAAATTATGAAAAGGTATTAATTTAATTAATACCTTTTTTATTTATATACTTAATATTCTTTTCTTTATTTACACAATAAAACACACTTTACACACCATCTATAATTAGCTTATAAATTGTATTTATTTTTGTTTTATCTAATTTTTCTAAATAGTATTTTTTATTCATTTGATTAAATTTTGAAATAATAAAAATATTATTTTCTTTTAGAAAATTATAAATTTTTCTTGCTTTTGTTTGAGTTAATCAAATTTTAATTAATTTTCTAACTGAAATATTTTTTTGTTTTAACATTAATAATATCTTTTTTAATATAATTTCTTTATTATTTACTTTTTTATTTGAAAAAATACTAATTAATCAATTAGATTTTATAAATCATTCTTTATCATTTTTTCAATTATATAAGAAAATAGAATTATTATATATTAGATCTCAGTCTTTTATATTTCAAAAAGTAATATTTTTTAATTTTATATTAGATATACTATTATATAATGATAAAAATTTTTCTAATATTTTACTAAATTTTTCAAAATTATTATTAATATATATTATTTGATTTTCTTTTAATATTAATTGTATAAAACAATATTTTGAATTACAAAAAAGTCAGTTATTTTCAATACTTTTTGTGTATAAAAATCAATTTAATCAAGAATAAAAAAATAATTTTTCTAATTGATTCATTGTATTTTGTTATAAATTAAATTAATATTTTGTTCTTGTTCCATAATTGTTAAATTTAATTGTTTTATTTGTAATTTTAATTTTCTAATTTTTATATTATTTTTATTTTCTTTTTCTAAATTAGTTGAACTTTCAAAATTTAATTCATCAATTTCATTTTCCAATTCAGCTTTTTTAATTAATAAATTTTCTAATTTTAATTGTTCTTTTTCAATCTTTTTATATAAATTAGCTTTTTCTTTTATGTTATCATCATTATTATTTGAATTATTATTATCTATTTTATTATTATTTGAACTTCATAAAATGAATGTGAAATAAAACCAAATTACAAATCAAATTATTAATAAAGGTTTTAAGTTATCTTTTAATATAGCTATATTTTCCATGTTTTAATATTATTAAATTAAAGTAGTAATTACTAATAGTGTGTTTAATATAAAAAAACAATAAAAAAGTGTGTTTTTATATTAAAATAAGTCAAAAAATATATAGACAAATGGCTGTAATTTAGTATTATTGAAATAAATTATTTTAATATAAAAAAATATTATGGAATCAATAGATAATATAAATGATTTAATGTCAGAAGTAATAAATAATATACTTCCTGTTAGTTCAAAAGTTGATATACTTGTTGGATTTTTTTATTTTTCAGGATTTAAGTGATTATATAAAGAATTAAAAGATAAAAAAATAAGAATTTTAATTTGAATGGATGCTGAAATAAATATTATTAATTCAGTAGCAAAAGTTAATGAAATTTCAAAAAATATTGCTTCTAAAAAAGAGACTATAAGAGAAATAAAAGATATTTTTAATAAAACTGATGATCTTGATAATTTAGAATGATTAGAAGCAGTAAAAATTTATATAGATAAAATAGTTGATTGAAGTTTAGAAATTAGAAAAACATTAGAACCAAACCATACAAAATTATACCTATTTGAACATGAAGGAGAAATTTCTATGTGATGAACTATGCCTTGAACTGTAATTTCTGGTTCAAGTAATTTAACTTATTCAGGTTTAACTTGAAGATATGAATATAATACAATAGATAGAGATAAGTCTAGTTATATTAAGGCAAAAAGAATGTTTGATGATATTTGGGAAAATCATTCTATAAAAATAACTTCATGATGAGAAGATGATGAAGTTGTAAAAATGTTAAAACAAGAAACTTGGCTTAAATTAACTAAACCTTATTATTGTTATTTAAGACTTTTATATGAATATTTTAGTGACAAGTGAGATATAAAAACACCAAAAGATTTAACAGATAATAAATTTCAAAATTTAGAATATCAAGTTGATGCTATAAAAAAATGATTAAGAATATTAGAAGAGCATAATTGAGTTATTATTGCTGATGTTGTTTGACTTTGAAAATCTGTTATTTGATCTACGTTATTGTGAAATTTATGAAAAAAAGCTTTACTAATTGTTCCTCCTCATCTTATTGATTCTTGGAAATCTTATATAAAAGATTTTGATATTAAATGAGAAGTTTTTAGTTCTTGAAGTATAGAAAAAGCTTTGGAATATGATTTGGATGATATTCATAAAGCAGAAGTTATTTTGATAGATGAGGCTCATAAATATAGAAATTCTGAAACAATAGATTATTGAAATCTTCATCAATTATGTCAATGAAAAAAAGTTATTTTACTTTCTGCTACACCTTTTAATAATGAACCAAATGATATTTTTAATTTAATAAAATTATTTCAAATTCCTTCAAATCCTACTATTCATACAAGAAAATGACTTATAAATGATTTTAGAGATTTACAAAATAAATATATAGAAATTAAAAAAGAACAAAGAAAAGGTATTTTATCTGATTTAGAATTATTAAGTAAAATAAAAAAATTATCTGATGAAATTAGGCAAGTTATAGGTCCTGTTATAGTTAGAAGATCAAGAGTTGATTTAGTAAATATTGAAAGTTATAAAAAAGATTTAGAAAAACAATGATATGAATTTTCAAAAGTTTCAGATCCAAAAGAATTAAATTTTACTTTATGAAATTTAGAAAAATTGTATATTGATACTTTAGAAAAACTAGTTGAAACAGATGAAGAATGAAATCCCTTGTATTTTGCTTGAGCTAGATATAAAGTTTTGACTTATTTACAAGATGCTAAAAAATATGAGGAAGAAATAGAGGATACTTTATGATATGAGTATGCTTTATTTGAATGAAGACAAAAAAATATGCCTTTTTTTATAAGAAGGTTGCTTGTTTCTAGATTTGAAAGTTCTATTTATTCTTTTAAGAAAACATTAAAATCAATATTAAAATCTATTGATAATGTATTTAGTTATTTAGATTTATTAAATTGAGTTCCTGTTATAAAAAAATGATGATTACCTGATATAGAAGATATTTTTGATGAATGATTAGAAAAAGATGAAAATATAGAAAAAATAAGAGAAATTATTGATAATAAATGATGAATTTTAATTCCAAAACAAGATTTGAAATCTAGTTTTATTAAAGATTTAGAAAGTGATAAAGAATTTTTACAAGATTTATTAGAAGACTGGGAAAATGTAGAACAAGATCCAAAATTAGATAATTTTTTGAAGAAAATAAAAGAGATTCAAAAACAAGATCCAAAAAGAAAAATTATAGTTTTTTCAATGTTTGCTGATACAATAAATTATTTAAGTGAAAAATTAAATGATAGAGTTTTGGTTGTTAGTTGAAAACAAAAAACAGAAAAATTAAAACAAGATGTAAAATTGAATTTTGATGCTTGAGTAGAAAAATCAAAACAAAAAAATGATTATGATATTTTACTTTGAACTGATGCTATTTCTGAATGATATAATCTTCATAGAGCTTGAGTAATTATAAATTATGATATTCCATACAATCCTACAAAGGTAATACAGAGAATTTGAAGAATAAATAGAATAAATAAAAAAGTTTTTGATGAATTATTTGTTTATAATTATTTTCCTAGTTTTATTTGAGAAGAATATGTAAATACTAAAAAAATTTCTACTCTAAAAATAAAAATGATTGCTACTGTTTTGTGAGTTGATGTAAAAACTTTATCAGAAGATGAAGAGATAAGTTCTTTTTATACAAAAATAATAGAAGAAGATAATCAAGTAAATGAAGATAAATCTTGGGATAGTGAATTTCTAAATGATTTCAAAAAAGCTCAAGAATTGGATAAAGATTTATTAAAAAAAATAGAGCAAGTTCCACAAAGAACAAGAATTTTAAGAGTAGAAAAAAAATGAGTTTCTTGAATTTTAGTTTTTGCTAAAAAAAGAAGTAATTTAATTTTTTATTTTTTCAATTCAAAAACCAAAAAAGTAGAGCCAATTAGTTTAGTAGATGCTTTTAATTTATTTAAGGCAGATATCACAGAAGAACCAAAAGAAACTACAAAAGATTTTTATAAATATTATGAAAAAATAAAACAAGAAATAAAAAATCCTCATGCTGAATGAAATATGAATACTCAACAAAAAAAGGCTTATGATAATGCTGAAAATCTTTTTAATGAAACTGGGGACAATTATTATAAGTTATTAATGGAAGTTATAAGAATGTGAGCCTTACCTCTTGTTTATATGAAGAGAATAAGAAAAATTACAAAAGAAACTTGGCAAAAAGAAAAGGAAATATTAAAAGAATTGATAAATGAAGATTATTTAAGATTATTTTTGGAAATGAGAAAAAATTTTGATGAAGAAATGCTTGATTTGATTATAAGTGAGGAGTTTATAAATTAAAAATTAAAAATGATTAAAAAATTACCATTAAAAATAGAAATTTATAATAAAGAAATTATAAAAAAGACTATAAGTGCTAATAAAAATTTAGCACTATTAAATGGTGTTTCAGGAAAAATTCCAAATCAAAATATTTTGATAAATTCTTTATCTTTACAAGAAGCAAAGGATAGTTCAGAAATAGAAAATATAATTACAACTCATGATGAACTTTATCAAGCACAATTAAACATTTCTTATTTAACAAGAGAAATTAAAGAAGTTGTAAATTATAAAGAAGCTTTGCTTTATTGATTTAATCAGGTTAAAAATACAAAATTATTGCTAAATAAAGATATATTAAAAATTCAAGAACTTTTAGAAAAAAATGATGCTTGATTTAGAACTCAATCAGGAACAAAATTATTAAATGATAAAACATGAGAAACTGTTTATACTCCACCTCAAAATATAGAAGAAATAAAGGATTTAATGGCTAATTTAGAGCAATATATAAATGATAATAATTTAGAAGATTTGGATCCTTTAATTAAAATGGCAATTATTCATCATCAATTTGAAAGTATTCATCCTTTTTATGATGGAAATTGAAGAACTTGAAGAATTATAAATATTTTGTATTTAGTTTTGAATGATTTACTTGATATGCCAATTCTTTATTTAAGTAATTATATTATTAAAAATAAAGCAGAATATTATAGATTATTACAAGAAGTTAGAACAAAATGAAATTGGCAAGAATGGATTTTGTATATGCTTGAAGCAGTAGAAAAAACTTCTTTACAAACTACAAAAATGGTTGAGAATATTTGGAAACTTATGTGAGAAACTAAAAAATCTTTGAAAGAAAATTTACCAAAAATTTATTCAAAAGATTTACTTGAAGTTATTTTTTTTCATCCATATACTAAAATTGAGTTTTTGGTTAAAGAGTTATGAATAACAAGAAAAACTTGAGCTAAATATTTGAATATGTTAGTTGAAGCTTGATATATGAGATTGGAAATTAGAAAAAAAGAAAAATATTTCATAAATATAAAATTATATGATTTATTAAAAAAATGATTGTAAAAAAATAGAAAAATTTACTCATAACTTTTTAGATATGAGTAAAAAATAGAAAAATTTACTCATAACTTTTAATATATGGGTAAAAAATAGAAAAATTGTAACATACAATAAAAAATATGTTATAAAAATTAAAAAATTTACTCATAACAAAAATATTATGATTTTATCAGAAAAGTATTCAGTTTCAAAGAGGAAAGAATTATTAAATTTTTTAAGAATGAAACTTTTTGGTGATAATTTAGTTGAAAATATTCCAGCTGTTCCATTAAATCCAACTAGAAAAACAGTTTTTTTTGAAAAAGACTGAATTTTTGACTTGTGAACTATTGAAAATCTTGATAAAAAAGTAAAAATTCTGGAGATAAAACAAAGATCAAAAAATGATCCAAGAATTACTCTTACAAGAGATGCTTTTAAGATAATGGATGACTATAAAATTGATAATGCTTTAATAGTTTTTTATAGTGAAGATAGCTCTTCTTGGAGATTGTCTTTACTTACTATGAACAAATCTTGGTGAGATGTGGAAACTTCAAATCCTAAAAGATATAGTTTTTTGTTATGAGAATGAGAAAAAATTAGAACTCCTAAAAAATATTTAGATAAGGAAATAAAAAATTTTGATGAACTCCTTTCTTGTTTTGATGTAGAAGTAGTTAGAAAAGAATTTTTTGATAATTATTTGAGCTTATATATCAGATTATATAAAGCTATTTTAGAAGATAAAGATTTTGTAGCTTTATTAAAAAGTGAAAAAGTTGATTTAGTTAGTTTTACAAAAAATTTACTTTGAAAAATAGTTTTTCTTTATTTTATTCAAAAGAAAGGTTGGCTTTGAGTTCCTAGAAATTGAGAATATGGAAAAGATGGGGATAAAGATTTTATGAGAAATATTTGGAATAATTTTATTTCTTGAGAAAAATCAGTTTTAGAAAAAAATAATTATTTTTATAATGATTATTTAGAGTGGTTATTTTTTGCTGGATTAAATAAAGATAATTCAGATAATAATGATTTTAATGAATATTTTAATCAAAAAGTTCCTTATTTGAATTGATGACTTTTCAAAGAAGATTATAAATGATGGAGAAATAATATAGCAAAAATTTCAAATGATATTTTTTCAAATGAAAATAAAGACTGAATTTTAGATATTTTTGATTTGTATAATTTTACTATTGATGAAGATGATTTATATGATAGTGATATAGCTATTGACCCTGAAATGCTTGGTAGAATTTTTGAAAAAATGATTTCAATAAGCTCTGATAATATAGATGAAATTATAGAGATTTATGATAAAAAATGAAAACTTCAAATTTGAAAAGAATTAAACAAGAAATTTGGTGCTTTTTATACTCCAAGAGATATTGTAGCATATATGACAAAAGAAAGTTTGATAGCTTATTTAATAAATAATTTATCTTGAAAAAAAGAAGAAAAAGAAAGAAAAATTAGAAAATTATTTGAATTAAAAGAAAAATTTTTAGTAAGAAAAGAAGAGATAACAGAAGAAGTTTTTGATGAGTTAGCTTGAATTATAGATAAAGTTGATGAACTCTTAAAAAAAGTAAAAATTCTTGATCCAGCAATTGGTTCAGGTGCTTTTCCTATGTGATTATTAAATGAAATAAGTTCAATTAGATATTATATTTATGGAACATTTTATGAGACTTTTTGAGTAGATGGTATAGAAAAATATAAAAATGAAAAATGAAAAATCTCAATGTATAAAATTAAAAGAGATATTATAAAAAACAATATTTATTGAGTTGATATAGAACCAGGAGCAATAGATATAGCAAGGCTTAGATTTTGGCTTGCTTTGGTAGTAGAAGAAGAAAAACCAGAACCACTTCCAAATTTTGAGTTCAAATTTGTTTGTGCTAATACTTTGATTCCACTAGCAGAATCTTCTTGACAACAGACTTTGATGGAAGAACTAAATCCAGATACAATAAGAAAATATATGAATTCTTATTATAATGCTAGCACAAATAAAGAAAAAGAGTTATGGAAAGATAGAATAGAAAATTATTTATGAATAAAAGACAAGCAACAAAATCTTGATTTAGAAGGGTTAAAATCAGAAAGAAGAAAACAGCTTGAAACATTCAAACCTTTTGATTCAAATCATTCAGCAGAGTTTTTTGATCCAAGTTTGATGATGGGGAATGGGAAGTTTGATATTGTGATTGGGAATCCTCCTTATTGAGTTTCTATAAAATGAGATTATAGAAAAATTATAGAAAAAGTATTAGATAAGGTTCCAGATTTTGAAATTTATTATTATTTTATTGAAATTGCTTATAAATATCTTAAACAAAATTGAATAAAATCATATATTATTCCAAACACCTTTTTATTTAATGTATTTGCAGATAAGTATAGAAAAAAACTTTTGGAAAATTGGTGAATTGAGGAAATATTGGATTGTACTAATATTGATATATTTGAAAATGCAACAGTAAGAAATGTAATAACATTATTATCAAAAGATAATTCAAAAAATATTATTTGATATAGAAAAACAAAAAATATAACTGATTTTGAAAAATTATTACTAAATAAAAGAGAATTTTTAACATATAAAAATATAAGTGCTAGTTCAAAAAATTGGTGATTAGCTTTTAAGTTAGATAAAGTTAATATTGATATTGTAACTAAAATAAAAAATAATTCCTTATTTATATCAAAATTTTTTCCTAATATAAGTCAATGATTAATAGCTTATGATAAATATAAATGACAAAGTGAGGAAATAATAAAAAATAGATCTTTTCATTATTTTAGTTATGAAAAAGATTGACTAAAAAAGTGGTTATATTGATGAGATGTTAATAGATATATTACAAAATGGAATTGAAAAGAATATATAGATTATTGTGATTGAATTGCAAATCCAAGGACTCCAGAATATTTTACTAAAAATAGAATTTTAGTCAGAGAAATAACAAATCCAAGAATTTTTGCTTCTTATGTAGAGTGAGAATATTATAATGATCCTTCTATAATAAATATTTTAGAATGAAAATTATCATTCTAAAATATTTATTATGAATATTAAACTCAAAGTTGATAACATTTTATCATTTTAATTCATCCCCAAAAGCTACAAAATGAGCTTTTCCAAAAATTTTGGTTAAAGATATAAAAGAATTCCCTATTAAAGAAATTTCACCAGACCAACAAAAACCATTCATAGAAAAAGTAGACAAAATTCTAGAAATTACAAAACAACCATTTTATGATCCAAAAAATCCTCCAAAAGAACAAATTGAGCTTGAAAAAGAAATTGATAAAATAGTTTATGATTTGTATGGCTTGAGTGAGGAGGAAGTGAAAGTTGTGAAGGAGAGTTTAGTTATTAAGTAAAGGAATATGATATCAAAAGTTTCATTAAAAAATGTAGCTAGTTATTGAAATGAAGAAGCTATTTTAGAAACAGATAAAAAATATAATTTAATATATTGATTAAATTGAACTTGAAAAACTACTTTTTCAAATTATTTGGCTAATATTAATAATCCTGATTATTCAGATTGTTTAATAGAATGATTAAATGATGAAAAAATATTAGTTTATAATCAAAATTTTATAGATAGAAATTTTTATGAAGAAGAAACTCAAAAGTGAATTTTTACTCTTAGATCAGAAAATAAAGAAGCTAAAGAAAAAATAAATGAAGCAAAAAATAAAATTAAAGAATTAAGAAAAGAGATAAAAAATGATGAGAAAAATACTTGATTAAAAATTGAATTAATTAAAAAAGAAGAAGAAATTAATGAATTATTTAATAAATCAAAGGATAAAACTTGGAAAATTAAAGAAAATTATTATTCATGAAATTTAGATTTTTGTTTAGATTGAAAAAAATGAAGCAAAGATTTATTGTTTAATTATCTAAAAGATTTAGACAAAAAAGAAAAAATAGAAAAAACTATTGAGGAATTAGAAAAATTAGCAAAAGCTACTCAATGAGATGATGTTAAAATATATGATGAAGATGAAATTATTAAAATTGATTTTGATTTTTCAACTATTGAAAAAAATAGTATTTTTAATGAATCAGTTATTTGAAATACAAATTCTCAAATTTCTGAATTAATTTCAAAATTAGGTAATTGAGATTGGGTAAAAGATTGACTTAATTATATTGATAATAATTCAGAAATTTGTCCTTTTTGTCAAAAAAAGACATTAACAAATACCTTAAAAGAAGAAATAAAAAATTATTTTGATGAAAGTTATAAAATTAAAGTTTATGAGTTAGAAAGACTTTGAAGATTATATAAAGAAGAATTAAATAAAATAGAGAAAAGTAAAGAATTATTATTAAAAAATGATTTTATAAAAAATAAAGAAAATGACTTTGAATTATATTATGAAAAATTTTTATCAAAATTAAAAAGTAATTATACAAAAATAAAAGATAAAATTAAAAATCCTAGTAAAGTTATAGATTTGGAATTATCTAATGAAGAAAAAAATAAATTAAATTTGTTTTTAGATAATATTATTATTGAAATAAAAAATCATAATTCAAAAGTTAAAAATAAAAATAATACCAAAAAAGAAATTATAGAGGATTTTTGGAATATTATAAGGATAGAATATAATGATATTATAGAAAATTATAAAAATGAAAATAAAAGATTGTTAATAGAAAAAAAGCAATTGAAGAAAAAATAAGTGAATTAGAAACAGAAATAGGAAAACAAGAAAAAATAATAACTTTATTACAAAATGAAATTATAAATATTGATGAAGCAATTAAAAATATAAATAATGAATTAAAATTTTTATGATTAGAATGATTTAGAATTATAAAATATGAAGATAAATTATATAAGATAGAAAGAAATTGAGAAAAAAATCCTCAGTTCAAGACTTTAAGTGAATGAGAAAAAACAATTATAAGTTTTTTATATTTTTTAGAGTTATGTAAGTGAAGGAAATGAATAAGAGAAACTATAGATGAAAAAATAATTGTAATTGATGATCCTATTTCTAGTTTATCACATATTTATATTTTTAATATTTCACAACTTATAAGAAAAACATTTTTTAATGACAATTATAAACAAATTTTTATATTAACTCATAGTCTTTATTTTTTTCATGAGTTTATGAAAATGAATGAACTTAAAAAAAACAAAAAATTATTTAGAATATTAAAAAATAATAAATCAACTATAATTGAAATGAAAGGTAATGAAATTCAAAATGATTATCAATCATATTGGCAAATAATCAAAGATTATCAAAATAATATATTATTAACAAATAAGGCTTTGTTAGCTAATTCTATGAGAAATATTTTGGAGCATTTCTTTTGATTTATAGAAAAAGAAAAATTAAAAGATTCTATTAAGGAATTGGATGAAAATAAATATAATTATTTTATTAGATATATTGATAGAGAATCTCATTCTGATTTTACAAATATATGTGATATGAAGGAGATAAATAGTAATATTTTTATGGAAGCTTTTAGGGAAATTTTTGAAAAAAGTTGATATATAAGTCATTATGAAAAAATGATAGATAATTAAAAATCACCTTGAAAAAACAAAAAATATTAATTATTAGTAAATATTTACTTAATAATTAATATTTTTTTATATGAAAGAAATAAGGTTTAATATAGATTTATTTGAAATAAAAGCTTATAAGGATTGATATAAACATTATTTTATATTTCTAATAAGATATTTTTTTAATAGTAATAATTTTTCTTGAAAAATAACTAAAAAAGAATTTATAAATAAATGAATGGAGTATTGATTTACAAAAAGAAATATTGAAAATATTTATCAAAAATGAAAAATAAACAATAATTATATAAGAAAAATAGATAAAAAATGAAAAGATATTTATATTTATATAAAAAGTATTTTTTCAAAAGATAATTTGCTTGTATATATAGAAAAAGGAATATTAGAAAGAATTAAAGATATAAATAGTTTTAGAAGTTTAAGTTATATAATTATAGCATCAAAACCATTAAAACTAGAAAGTTCAATAAAAAAGGAATTATATGAATATAAAAATCCATCAAGAACAATTACAACAATATGAAAGAACTTTTGAAATACAGAAAAATCAACAATGAGTAAGAGATTAAAAAAAGCAAAAGAAATATTTAATGATATATTTAATATTTCTAGTAGATACTCTTATTTTAAGGGTTTTTTAGTTCAATTAAGTAATCTTTATAGTATAAAAGGAGTAAGATACCTTAAAAAGCAAGATAATAGGGTTAAAAAAGAATTTATAGATTATAAAAATACTTGAAAAGTAATAAAAAATAAATTTATTAATAAAAAGAAAGTAAAATTATTTTGAAATAAACCAAAAAAAAATTTATGATTTTTAGATTGAGAGTTATATAAAGAATTTTGAAAGGAAATTAAAAAAGAAACTTTTAATTAAAATTCTTTATATAAAGCCATAAAGATATAGTAAACTTTATGGTTTTTTTATTTTTTTTCAAAAAAATAAAAAAAGGCTTGGAAAAAAATTAAAAATTTCTATCTATAAGTGTGGATTTAATAAATATCTACATTTAATGGCAAGCAAGACTTATAATTAAATCTTAAATATTACATAGATTTTCAATTAATAGGATGGCAAGCAAGTATATTTTAATTTATAATTTTATATAATTATGGAAACAATAAGAAAAGAACAATTATTATTAGATTTTACTAATGATAAAAAAGTAATGTTAGAAATATTACATAATAATAGAAGAGTATTTGATTATATTATCAGAAAAGATAAAACAAGTATAGATATAATATATTTAATACAAAAAGTAATAAAAGATTTTATAGAAGAAACATTTTATTTTGATGATAGTATAAAAACAAAAGATGAACTTTTAGAATTAGTAAGAGATTATGATCTAATAGAATATATTGATAGTTTAGTTGATATTTATGATGAAGATTTAATTAATTCTTATAATTCTTTTCAAGAATATATTGAAAAAGTAGAATGAGATGTTGATATATTAGAAATTATAAAAGTATGACAATTTAATTGATATTCTAAATTTTATGAAGATATAAAAAATGAATTTATAAAATTTTTGAAAAAATGTTAAAAATATACTGGAAAATACAAAAGAAATAGATATTATTTAAGTTAATATTTATTTCTTTTTTATTTTTATGTGAATTTTAATAAAAAATCAATTTGAAAATAATATTCAAGATATTTTTAATAATTTTAATAGTATTAAAAATACTTATTGATTGAAACAAAAAGATATTTTATCTTTATTAGAAACTAAATGAAAGGTTAAAATTAATAATACAATAAGTTTATTAAATATTTATAATGATATTTATAAGTCTAATTTTGATTTACAAGATTTATTTAATACTGAATATATTAAATGATATTTAGAGTATAAGAATAATCTTGAAATTAATTATTGAAATGAAGAAAATTCTAATTTTCTTGATAATATATTACTTGTAAAACTTAATCAGGTTGTGTAGAAAAAAATTATGAATAAAATCACTCGTAATAAAAACACGTGTATTTAATTCATAATCTCTTTCCAATGCACAAACTAACTAAAATAACTACATTACTTCGTAAAGAGATATGGAGAAAGTATAAAGAAAAAATGAGAATAACAAAATGAAAAAATAAGGAATCTGAATATTTAGTTTTAGCAGAATATTATAGAGTTCACTATAATACTATCAGAAAAATAGTAAAAAGAGCTAGAAAAGGTGATTTTACTATTCATTTAAGCACAGTACATAGTGAATTATGATGGAAGTTTAAACTATATCTTAAAAAAGAGAAAAAGTTGATTAAAAGATTAAAAAGAGAATCAGAAATAATAAGATATGAAAAAGAAATGGCATGAGAGTTAGTTCATATAGATCTACATAAAAGAAAAAATATTAAATGAGAAAATCCAAAAAAGAATAAATATATGGCTTGAATAATAGATGATGCCACAAGATTACAATACTGAGAAGTACTATCAGATAAAAAAGCTAAAACTCTTGCTTGATTCATAAAAAGGGCTTATGCTTGGTTCAAAAAACATTGAATTACTATTAAAAAATTAATGTCTGATAATTGATTAGAATTCACAACTCATCATAAATTATCAAGACCAAAACATAGCTTTGAAATAGCCTTAGTTAAGCTAAATATTAAACATAGTTATACAAGAGTTAGAAGACCTCAAACTAATTGAAAAATAGAAAGATTTTGGAAAATATTTGAAGATCAATTTTTTAGAAAATATGAATTTACTTCAAATAAAGATTTTAATATTAAAGTGAAAGATTGGTTTGTATTCTACAATACTAAAAGAAAACATTGATGAATACAATACATTACTCCAATGGAAAAACTAGAAAATCTTTTTGGGAAAAACAAGGTTTGTTTATAATAATTCTATACGTAGTGAATTTTATGAAAATTTCCTACACAACGTGGTAAGTTTGTACAACTTAATAATATGCAAAAAAAACTGTCCTAAATGTAGAAAAAAAGATATAAAATTAAATTGAAAAAATAATAACTGAAAACAAAAATTCAAATGTAAAAATTGTAATCATTGTTTCATTAAAAAAT
>JALSMB010000034.1 GCA_026988025.1 Candidatus Altimarinota bacterium
GATTTACATTTTTTACAGGTTTTATGACTATTTTTATTTCACATAGATAAAAAATAAGGAGTATTTGGCTTTATTATACCAAATACTCCTTATTTTAGCCACACACTTTTTACCATTATGCCAAAAACTTTTAAATGAGTATGAAAGTTATCAAATAGATTTATGAGTTCAAAATAAAGTTTCAGATTTAATAGTACAATCAGAGGCATATAGAAAAGATTTAGAAGAGGAGGGAGTTAGAGAAGATATAGATGATAAAATAGCAAAAAATTTTGAAATTAGATGATATATAAATGAGATAATAGATTATGTAGAAAATAATGAAGAAAAATTAGCTTATTCACTTAGTTATAATGATTTAAATTCTGAAATTAGAGAAGTTTTATTTTTTGTAGCTGAAAATAAAACTAGATTAAAAAGTATTTGAAAATATTCTAAAATATTTTTTGAAATACTTGAAAATTTATGAAGTACTAGATTAATAAAATTATGAAGTTTTAAAGAAAAATATAAAAAGGAACTATTAGAAGAATGAATAAATATTTCTGATGAAAGTTTTTATTTAAAAATGAAAAATGAAATATTTGATTTAATAAATGATTTAAATTTTGAATATATTTATAATATACAAAATAATAATGAACTTGAAGAAAAATTTGATAAAATAAATGAAAAAGATGATGAAACAGAAATTAATAATGCTAATATAGAACTCATTTTTGAATTGATAGATTTTTTATATGAAAATAAAGATGTTTCTTTTAGAGATATGAAGAAAATTTATTTTAAAAAAGAAATAGAATATATAAAAGAATTCATTTTTGTTAATGAAGAAAATATAAATTTATTAATGAAAAATAGTATTTATTATAAACATTTTTTAAAAATTATTGCCTTAATAGATCATTATTGAGATGAAACTATTTGAGATATAGAGCATTATTTTTGAGAAGAACTAAGTGAAAATATGCCTGATAAGGTGATCATAAATAAATGATATTATGATGAAATGAAAGCTGAATTGCATGATTTAGTGAAAGATTTAAATAATTTAATATTTATAGAAAAAAACAGCTAATTTTAGTTGTTTTTTTTATTTTTTAGCTATAATTAGACTTAATCTTTACAAAATTAAAATAATAATATGCAATATAACTCTGCAGATATAAGACAAAAATTTTTAGAATTTTTTAAATCTAAGAATCATAAAATAATTCCTTCAGCATCTGTTGTGCCTGAAAATGATCCAACTGTGTTATTTAATACTGCTTGAATGCAACCATTAGTTCCTTATTTAATGGGTGAAAAACATCCTTCATGAGATAAGTTGGTAAGTTCACAGAAATGTATTAGAACTGGTGATATTGATGAAGTGGGTGATAATTCACACCTTACTTTTTTTGAAATGTTAGGGAACTGGTCTTTATGAGATTATTTCAAAGAAGAATCAATTTCTTATTCATTTGAATTTTTAACTTCAAAAGATTGGTTAGCACTTGATCCTAAAAAAATAGCTGTAACTGTTTTTGAAGGTGATAAAGATGCTCCTAGAGATGAAGAAAGTGCTGATATTTGGGCCAAAACTTGAATACCTAGAGATAGAATTTCGTATTTACCTGCTTCAGAAAATTGGTGGGCTGCTGGTCCTACTGGTCCTTGTGGTCCTGATTCAGAAATATTTTATTGGGTTGGTGAAAGCGAATTTCCACCAGAATGAAGTAATGTTGAAACAGATGAAAACAACTGGATGGAAATATGGAATAATGTATTTATGGAATATAATAGACAGGCAGATTGAAGTTTAGAAAAATTACCAAATCAAAATGTAGATACTGGTATGGGGCTTGAAAGAATCACTACTGTTTTAAATGGAGAAGTTTCTGTATACCATACTGATATTTTTATAGATATTACTAATAAAATAGTAGATTTATTATGAGTAGAAAGAAGTCCAGAAAATAGAAATGCAATTAGAGTAATTGCTGATCATTCTAGGACAGCTGCTGTTATGATAAGTGATTGAGTTATTCCTTCAAATGTAGACCAAGGTTATGTTCTTAGGAGACTTATAAGAATAGCAGTAAGAAAAGCGTATAGTTTAGATTATAAATGAGAGTTTTTATATAAAATAGCTGAAGTAGTTATTAATAAATTAGGAGTTGCTTATCCTCATATGATTGATAAAAAAGATGAAATTATTTCTGAAATATTAAAGGAAGAAAAACAATTTGGTGAAACTCTTGAAAAAGGGATGAAAGAATTTGATAAACTTGTAAAAGGTTTTGAGATTGCTTATGAAAGAACTGGTAAAAAAATTGATACTATTGCTGGAAATAAAGCATTTAAACTTTATGATACATTTGGTTTTCCTCTTGAAATGACTGTTGAGTTGGCAAGTGAAAAAGGTTTAAAAGTAGATGAACAATGATTTAAAGATGCAGAAAAAAAACATCAAGAATTATCTAGAGCAGGTGCTGAGCAAAAATTTAAATGAGGTTTAGCTGATGATTGAGAAGAAACAATAGCACTTCATTCTGCAACACATTTGATGCTTGCCGGATTAAATGAAGTTTTATGAGAATGAATAAATCAAAAAGGTAGTAATATTACTCCTGAGAGATTAAGATTTGATTTCAACTTTGATAGAAAAGTTACAAGAGAAGAATTAGATAAAGTTGAAGATTATGTAAATAATGCAATTTCAAAATGATGTGAAGTTGAATTAGTAAATATGGATAAAAATGAAGCAAAAGAAACATGAGTAAGAGGTAGTTTTTGGGAAAAATATCCAGATATAGTAAAAGTATATGCTTTTAAAGATTCTGAAAATAATATTTATTCAAAAGAATTATGTTGAGGTCCTCATGTAGAAAACACTAAAACTATGGGTAGATTTAAAATAAAAAAAGAAGAAGCTAGTAGTAGATGAGTTAGGAGAATAAAAGCTGTTTTAATTAAAGATTAATTTTATGAATATATCAGAAAAAATAAATGTAACAACTATAGGTTGATGAAATTGAAGTTATTGATTGTTGTCATCTATTAGAGATAATGATGATTATAATATATCTGCTATTATTTCTATGAGTGATAGTTGATGATCTACTTGAGTTTTAAGAGAAGAGTTTTGAATCTTACCACCTTGAGATGTAAGAAGAGCTGTTATGGCTTTATCTCGTGAACATGAAGTAGTTAAGGATTTGTTTAATTATAGATATGATAAAGAATGTTCAGTTTGATGACATAGTCTTTGAAATCTTATAATTACTGCAATGACTGATATTACTGGTAATTTTGATAAATGACTTAAACAAGTTTGTAGAATGTTCAAGGTAAGATGAAAAGTTATTCCTGTAACTTTATCATTATCTCATCTTAATGTAAAACTTGAAGATTGAACAAAAGTTGAATGAGAAACAAATATTGATTTAAAATTAAATGCAAAATCATCACCTATAAAAAAAGCATATTTAACTCCAGAAGTTTGTGCTAATCCTAAGGCAATAAAAGCTATAGAAAAATCAGATGTTATTATTGTATCATTTGGTGATTTGTATACTTCTATTGTTCCAAATTTACTTGTAAAATGAATAAAAGAAGCTATTGCAGCAAATAAAAAAGCAAAAGTTATTTTCTTTTGTAATCTTATGACAAAACCATGAGAAACAACTGATTTTGAAGCTGTTGATTTTGTAAATGTTTTAGAAAAATACTTATGAAAAGATATTCTGGATTATGTTATTGTAAATAATGGGTATATTTCAGATAAAATGGCTGAAAAATATAAATCATTAGAAAATAAAAAGCCTATAAAGGTAAAATCTCATAAGTATTTTAAATCTAAGTCATATAAAGTAATTGAAGCAGATTTATTACATGAAAATACGTGTGTTAGGCATAGTTTTGATAAAATAGCTAATGTTTTGGATAAATTGATTAGAAAAAATGTGAAATAAAAAGAGTTAGAAAACTATAGGTTTTCTAACTCTTTTTCTAATCTAGCAACTTCTTCTGCTTCTTTATCAAATTCTCAATTAGCTTTTGCTTCTTCTAATTTTTGTTTAGCTAGTTCTTCTGCTTTTTTCATATCTCTAATATATTTTTTTACTTGAGATTTTGTCATTCTAGCATTTGATCATGCGGGTGCAAATTCTGACATAATAATAATAGTTAATTATAATTTTTAAACTTCTTTTCTTTCTCTCAGAGCATTTACAAGTGTAATATTATCGGCATATTCTATATATCAACTAGATAATCACCTAGATAATCTAGTTATTTTCACTTTATAATTTAATCATCTTTTAGAAATTTCCTCTGTAATATAAGTACTTGTAGCCTCTCATTCTATATTTGGATTTGTGGCTAATATAAGTTCTAATTTATCATCAGTTTTTGATATTTTTTCAAATAATCATTCAAAATGTAGATCTCAAATAAATACTCAATTAATAGGGGATATTGCTCATCATAATATATGATATACTCATTTGTATCAGCCGGATTCTTCTATTGTTACCATATCTAAATATTCCTCAACTACAGCTATTTTAGATTTTTCTCTTGATAAAGAATTACAAATATTACATTTTTCTTTATTTATATCTGTAAGTGAATTACATTCATTACAAAAATGAACTTTTTCTTTTATGTTAACTAAATTTTCACTTAATGTTTCTATAAAATTTTGATTTGAATTTAATAGAAAGAATGCTAGTTTTGTTGCTGATTTTTCTCAAATTCATGGTAGATAACTAATGGAATTTATTAATTGTTTTAGTGCTTCAGGCATTTGGATAGATAGAATAATAATTTTAAGTACACATTTAGATTAATTAAAAAAGAACCATTTGCAAGGCTCTTTTTAATTATTGTATACATATTGTACATCATCTTTTATAACTAGATATGTTGGATTTTCTACTCTTTGCATATTTTGTAAATCATTATCTCAAAGTATAGTTGATAAACTTTCAAGTTCAGCAATTTTAACATCAAGTAATTCTTTTTGCATTAAAAGTTGTTTTTTTTCTATTTCTAATTCTCTTATATTATAACCCTTTGTTGCATTAACATTTAATATCCAAACATAATATAATAACATTAAAGATATTAAAGACAATAAAGCTATGTAAGTTGAAGTTATTCAAAACTCAAATTTTTCTTTATCTTTTTTTCTTTTTGAAAAGAAGTTTCTTTTTAGATTTTTATTTATTATATAGCTATTCACGATTTATTTAATAGATTATGAAATATTTATATTATTTTCTCTGCACATCTTGCTTTTGCACTTCTGCTTCTAGAATTTTCTTTTATTTCTTCATCAGTTGGTATTATTGGTTTTTTTGTAAGTACCTTTAAACTTTTTTTATGTCCACAACTACATATTAAGTCTGTACATATACAATCTTTAGTTTCTTTTTTGAATATGTGTTTAGTTATTCTGTCTTCTAAAGAATGAAAACTTATAACAAATATTTTTCAATTTTTTTCTAATAACTTAATAGCATCTTTAAGGGAAGTTTCAATTGCTTCCAGTTCTTGATTTACTTCTATTCTAATAGCTTGAAATATTCTTGATTTTGTTTTTGGTCAACCAGGAATTATTTCACTTAAATCAGTAGTAGTTTTAAATTTTTCTTTTTTTCTATGCTCTACTATTCTTGCTGAGATTTTATTTGATCATGGTTCTTCTCAATATTTCATAAAGATTTCTCTTAAATTTGCTTGAGTATAACCATTTATTATATCAGCAGCAGTTTTTCAACTTGATTTATCTAACCTCATATCAAGAGGTCAATTAAGCATAAAACTAAATCATCTATCAGCCTCATCTAAATGAAGAGATGATAATCATAAATCATAATAGATTCATGTAATTTTATTAATTCATTTTTTTTCTAATTCATCTTTAAGATTAATAAAATTAGAATTAATTAATATTATTTCAATTTTATTGTTTGTATTTATTTTATCTAATCTTATTTTAGCTAATTCTAAATTTTGTATATCAGCATCAAATCATATAAATACATCTCAAGGATTCATTTTTTTTATAATTTTACTTGCATGTCATCACATTCATAGAGTACAGTCTACAATTATATTCTTTTTTTCATCTGTTATATTAATAGAATCTACTAATTCATCTAAAAGAACGGAAATATGTCTACTTTCAATCTCTTTTAAATCAGTCATTTCTGTTAATAATGTTAAAAAAATGTTAATTCTAAGTTTTTCAGCTCTATTTATAGCAAAACTATACTATATTTTTATTCTTTTTTTGATAGTTGTCAAAACATCTATTAATAAACAACTAGACAATTTGTCTAAAATAAGTTTTTGTATATTAAGGTATTTATAAAGAGTTTTTAACAATTTATTAACACTTGTCTACATTAAAACAAAGAGTATAAAGAGTGTATATATAAAAGATTTGCTTTTTTGAAAAGATTACTAAAATAGTAGTAATTTAATAATTATTTATAAATATGATTGAGATAAAAGATTTAAAAGTAAAAGTTGCTTGATGAGAAAAAGAAATATTAAAATGAGTTTCTTTAAAGTTTGAACTTTGAAAAAATTATTGTTTACTTTGAAAAAATTGAAGTGGTAAATCTACACTTAGTAGTTTTTTAATGTGACATCCTAAATATGAATATATATCAGGATCTGTAAAATTAAATTGAGAAAATTTATTAGAACTAAATCCAGAGGAAAGAAGTGTTAAATGATTATTTCTTTCATTCCAAAATGTACCTGAAATTAAAGGTATTAAATTAAGTGAATATTTAAGAACTATTTATAATATTAATTTAAAAAATAATTCACCAGAAGTAAAAGAACTATCACCATTCATATTTAAAAGGTTTATAAAAAAACAATTAATAGAACTTGATATAAATGAAAAATTTTTAGATAGAGAATTAAATGTATGATTTTCAGGTTGAGAGAAAAGAAAGATTGAGATACTTCAAATGAAACTTATCTGACCAAAGTACATAATATTAGATGAAATTGATTCTGGTTTAGATTTAGATGCTTTCAGGACTATTGCTGAAATGTTAAAAGCATTAAGTAATAATGAAAATACATTAATTATAATTACACATTATTTTAAAATATTGGAATTTATAGATGTAGACAAAGTTTATGTTATGAAAGATGGTAATATAATGAAAGAGGGTAATAGTAGCTTAGCTAAAGAAATAAGTGAAAATGGATTTAATGATTTATAAAAAAATATGTCAAACAAAAAACAAGAATCAGTAATTGTGTCAGATACTTGGAATTTTTCAGATTCTAATATACAGTATACTAATAAAATTATAAAATGAATTAATGAGGATGTTGTTAGACAAATTAGCTTGGCTAATAATGAACCTTCATTTATGCTTGAGTTTAGACTTAAAGCTTTAAAAATCTTTCAAGAGAAGGAGTTACCAAAATGGTGACCAGATTTGTCTAAATTAGATTTAGATGAGATTTATTATTATGCAAAACCTGAGGGAGCATGAGCTAAACAATCTTGGGATGATGTACCAGATGATATAAAAAATACATTTGATAGACTTTGAATACCAGAAGCTGAAAAAGAAAGTTTAGCTTGAGTATGAGCTCAATATGATAGTGAGGTAGTATATCATAGTTTAAAAGAAGAATTAGTTAAACAATGAGTAATATTTGATGATACTAGTATTGCAGTTAATAAATATCCAGAATTAATTAAAAAATATTTTGCTAAATCTATACCAATTAGTGATCATAAATTTGCTGCATTGCATTATGCTGTTTGGTCATGAGGTACATTTTTATATGTACCTAAATGAGTAAAAATTTCAGAACCTCTTCAATCATATTTTAGAATGAATAAGAAATCAGGTGGACAATTTGAACATACTATTATTATTATAGAAGATGAAGCAGATGCTCATTATATAGAATGATGTAGTGCTCCAAAATATGATGAAATATCACTTCATGCAGGTTGAGTAGAAATATATGTATGAAAAAATGCAAATTTTAGATATTCATCAGTAGAGAACTGGAGTTTGGATACTTATAATTTAAATACAAAAAGAGCAATTGTAGAAGAAAATTGATATATGGAATGGGTATGAGGAAATATGTGAAGTTGAGTAACTATGCTTTACCCTTGTAGTATATTAAAATGAGATAATTCAAAAACAGATATGTTAGGACTTGCTTTTGCAAATGCTAAACAAAATCAAGATATAGGTTGAAAAGTAATTCATATTTGAAAAAATACATCTTCAAATTTACTGTCTAAGTCTTTGTCTAAATGAGGTGGTATTTCTACTTATAGGTGATTAGTAGACATAAAAGCTAGTGCGATTTGAGCTGTGTCTAAGATAGATTGTGATGCATTACTTTTAGATAATTTATCTGTAAGTGATACTGTTCCACAAATAAATGTAATGAACTCTGATTCAATAGTTTGACATGAAGCTTCAGCTTGAAAAATAAGTGAGGAAGAATTATTTTATTTACAATCAAGGTGAATAAAAGAGGAAGAAGCAACTGGTATGATAGTAAATTGATTTTTATCACCAATTATGAAGGAATTACCACTTGAATATGCTAGTGAAATGAATGTATTAATTGCTATGGAGTTTGAATGAGGATTTTAATTAAAATATAAAAATGTTTAAAATAGATAAAAAAACTATTAATGATTTAATAGAAAGAAAAGTAGAAAAAATACTTGTATTTTTTTATGATGCATGATGTGCAGGTACTAAAGTAGATATTACTGAAAATTTTGAAATAAGTGATATTCATGAAAAACTAGATCTTAATACTAGTTTTGATATTTATGTAGAAAAAAAAGATAAAGAAAAATTTAATGGTGCTACTATTACTAAAACTATTACATCTGATCATACTTGAGACGAAAAAATTAGATATATTTTTTCTAATGAAAAAGTAAAAGATAGGTGTGGTTGCTGAAGTAGCTTTAGCTTTGATAAAAAAGAAATTAAAATTGATTTAAACAAGCTGAAAGATATGAAATTTAATTTTAAAAAATAAAAATGAATATAAATAAAAATTGATTTTATAAATTATCTGAATTTAAAAGTGAAAATATTATTATTGAAGATAACTTAGTAGTATCACTTTTTGATGATTTAAATAATAATATAGAAATAAATATTTGAGAAAATTCAAAAGTAGAATTTTATTCAGTTTTAGAAAATAGAGAAGATTTTAGAATTAATTTTATTCAAAATAAAAATAATTCTACTTTAAAAGTTAATTATTTACTTCTATCTAAAGATGATGTTAAATTAAAATCTAAAATATATTCTGAATTATCTGCTGATTTTACTAAGTCAAATATACATATTATATCTATTATTTGAAGTGATTGATTTATAGATTTAGATTGAATTATACAAATAAACGAATGAATAAAAAAAGTAGATGCAAATTTAGTAGAAGATAATTTATTTTTATGAAATAGTTGAAAAATAAAATGAATTCCTACTTTGCTTGTTAGGAGTGATGATGTAAAAGCAAGTCATGCCTGTCGTATGGAGAGAATAAGTGATGAAAAATTATTTTATCTTAGGAGTAGATGAATAGATAGAGGAAATGCATTATCTGTAATGATAGAAGCAAAAATTAAAAGTTTATTTTCTTGCCTTTCTATGTTAGATAATGATTTTTATGAAGAATTAATGGAAAGTATTATAGAAAAAATAAAATAGTTGAAATTACTATTTTAAATAGTATATTTAGCATAATATACTATTTAAAATAAATAATGACTATTAAAATAAAATATATAATTATTGCTATATTAGCATTTATAGCAATATGAAATTCTTTTTATTTAGCATATGATTGGTTGTTTTCTGTTGAAAATACAGTTAATATATATGCTCAAATATGAAAAGTAGCAAATGAATGATCAAAGTTTTGTGATATAAATGAGCTTTTCTCTTGTTCTAAAGTAACAAGTAGTGAGTATTCACAATTATTTTGAATTCCTTTTTCTATTTTTTCAATATTTAATTTTATATTAATATTTATTTTATCAATATTTTGAATAATAAAAAAGGAAACTATTAAATATATTACTATTATAACTTGATTGTGAGTAATATTTAATTTTTATCTTTTTTATCTAGAAATATTTGTTATAAAAGCATTCTGTCCAGTTTGTATTTGAATCTCTATTTCATTATTTTCTATATTCTTTATTTCTTTAAGTTCTAGTTTGAAATGTACAACGAAACAATAACATATTATTCAAAAAATCCTTTTAATAAGTTTGAAATGGATAATTTTGATGTTGAATATTTTGAAGAAAATGAGGTATGTTGAGATGATTTAAAAATATTCTTAAAAATTAGAGATAATTTTATAGAAAATTGGAGTTTTACTTGAGATACAGCTATAATTACAACTGCTTGTTGATGAGTTTATTGAGAAAGTATTATATGAATGTGATTAGATGAGGTTTTAGAGTTAAATTATACTTATATAGTAGAATTAATAGAAGATGAAGTTAGTGATAGGAGAAAGAAAGCATCTGTTCTAGCTTTACTTACTACTAGGAATGCTATTCATAAATACCTTGATGATTGAATAGTTGAAGACTTTGATGACGTAATACCTAATTAAAAACTATGTTAAAAATTTCAAAAAAATGATGATATGCATTAAAAGCTACTATATATATTGCTGAAAATAATAATGAATTAATAAAAATTTCTGATCTTTCAAATAATTTAAATATTTCTGAATCATTACTTAGGAGAATTATTTCTGATTTAGATAAATCTGGAATACTTATGACTATAAAAGGTAGGGTAGGATGAGTTAAATTAGGATTAGATATTAAAAATATTTCAGTTTATGATATTTTAAATTCAGTATGAGAAGAGCTATGAATATCAAATTGTACAAAATGATTAATGTGTGAAAATCTTAATAATTGTAGTACTACTGATTTATTTTGAAATTTACAAAAAAGTTTTAATTGAATATTAAAATTACAAACTCTTGAAAAAATAATCAAATAAAAAAGCTAATATTAAATATTAGCTTTTTTATTTGATTATTATGCTTCGTCTTTAGACATATCAATTTTAATTGATGGTCCCATAGCATCACATATAAATACTGAATTTATATATTTTCCTTTAGCACCAGTTGGTTTAACTTCTTCAATAGTTTTTAAGAAGTATTCTAAGTTTTCTTCTAATTTTTTAGCACCAAATGATAATTTACCGAATACAGCATGAACATTACCTTGTTTATCAGTTTTGAATTCAAATTTACCTGCAGCAATTTCTTTTATTGCAGAAGTTAAATCTGGAGTAACTGTACCAGCTTTTGGATTTGGCATTAAACCTTTAGGTCCTAGAACTCTAGCAATTTTACCTAAATGTCTCATCATAGTTGGAGTAGCTACACAAACGTCAAAATCTAATTTAGTATTACCAGCAGCAATATCATCAATTAATTCGATACCACCAGCAATAGTTGCACCAGCAGCTTTTAATTCGTCAGCATTACCATCAGTAAATGCACAAACACTTGAAGTTTTACCAGAACCATTTGGTAATGAAATAGTAGTTCTGATTAATTGATCAGCATGTTTAGTATCAAGATTTAAGTTAAAATGAATTTCAACAGTAGGATCAAATTTAACTGTATTAGTTTTTTCTAATAATTCTACTGCTTCTTTAACTGTATAAGCCATTTCTGAGTTAATTAACTCAACAGCTTTATTATATTTTTTACCTCTTGCCATTGTATATAATGTTTAATAAATAAAGGTTTTAGCGACGGAATTTAATCAACGTCTTCCTTTTCAGGTAGCGGAATTATATATAAAAAAAATAAAAAGTAAAATTTTTTTACTTCTTATTTTTTTAATTTACTTTTTAATACTTTATCTACTGGATCATAACCTCATTTATTCCAAGGCATACATCTCATAATTCTAAATATTCATTTAAATGAACCTTTTAAAGCTCATTTTTTTTCTACTGCCTCTATCATATATTCACTACAAGAGGGTATATGTTGACAATAAGGAGGATTATTTTTTGCCCAGAAACTATGATCAGGAGAAAGGTACTTTTGATATTGTGTGACTATTTTTATAATAGTTTTTTGAAATATGTTCATAATTTAAAGAAAGGAATTATACTCCCTTTTTCAAAGGGAATACCCGAAGGGGGGAGGGATTAGAATTTTAGTCCACAAAAAAACTTCTATAATTATAGAAGTTTTTTATTATTTAACAAATTTAACAATATTTGAAAATACAGTTGGATTTGAAATAGCTAAGTTTGATAATACTTTTCTATTTAAATTAACTTTTTTAGTATATAAAGCATTAATTAATTTAGAATAAGTAGTACCATTATCTCTAGAAGCAATATTGATTCTTACTGTCCAAAGTCTTCTAAAATCTCTTTTTTTTCTTTTTCTACCAATGAATGAATTTTGACCTGCTTTCATCCAAGCGTTTTTAGCTCTTGAGAATACTCTAGAGCTTAAAAGTCTGTAACCTTTAGTTGCTTTAAGTAGACTTTTATGTCTTTTTCTAGTCATTAGACCTCTTTTAACTCTAACCATCTTTAGTTTTTAGTTTATAATAAAATTAATATTTTTTGCTTATGCAAAAGGTAATTGTTGTCTGATTTTTTTGTTTTCTGCTTTCGCTACAATTAAACCATATTTATTTCTTCCTTTAGATTTTGAAGATTTATTACTTAGTAAATGTCTTTTCCAAGCCTTAGCTAGTTTAAATTTACCTTTAGCAGTAACTTTAACTCTCTTTTTTACTCAACTTCTTGTTTTTAAAGTCATTGTTCTTTAATTACAGTATATAAATTATTTAATTGGTTTTAACATAGCAATGAAAGTATTTCAATTTTTTCTTACAGTTCATTCAAGTTTATATATTTCAGATAAACTTTCAACAAATGTATTCATTTTTTCAGCTGCTAATGCTGAATAATGATTTTCTCTTCATCTTAACATTAAAGTAACTTTAAGTGGATGATGAAGTGCTCAAAATTTTTCAGCTGCTTTTTTTCTAATACCTAAATCATGATCTCAAATTTTATAAGTAATTCTTATAGTTTTTAAATCAGGAGTTTTAGATTGTTGTTTTTGTTTACTAGCTTGTTTTTTAACTCTGTATAAATGTTTTCAATAATCTAACATTTTAACAATAGTAACATCTCAATTTTTTCAAATTTCCATTAAATCTAATTCTTTTTCTTTAGCCATTACTTTAGCTTCAGATAAAGGCATTTCACCAAGATTTTCACCTTCGTCAGTGATAATTTGAACTGTTCTAGCTCTAATCTTATCATTTAATGCATTTTTTTTATCTTTCAATTTAATTTAGTTTAATAATTAAGATAATTCTTTAATCATTCTAACAAATTTAGCTTTTTTTCTAGATCCGTTATTTTTGTGAATTATATTTTTTTTCACTAATTTATCAATAATAGATTGTAATCATGATTTAACATTTTTACCGTCTTTATCTTTTTTGTTAATTAAGATTTCTTTAGCAGCTTTAGCGTCTTTTGCTTTAATTGCAGCTTCAAATGCTACTCTAGCTTCTCTAAATAAAGCTCTGAAATGATCATTTCTAGCTTTATTTTTATGATTTTGTCTTAATTGTTTTTTAGCTGATGCGATTAATGGCATAAAAATAATTGTTTAAATATAAAATTGTTTTTTGATTAAATAGGCATATTTGAGGATAGGCTTATTTAAATCAGTCTTCTTCGTGCGAGAAGTATATGGATTGAATAGCAATAGTCAAATGTTTTTTTAAAGAATGTAACTTTCAAAGTTAAAATGTCACCTTTTTACAAAATAGAAATGTCACCTATAAATATGATAAAATAATTAGAAATAATTATTAATCATAACTAATATGACTAACTACATAAAAATGACAAATA
>JALSMB010000035.1 GCA_026988025.1 Candidatus Altimarinota bacterium
CGATTTTTTTGGCCAAAAAAAGCTATCTATTTATACTTAAATAAATGTAATAGTCAAACAATGTTTCTTAATAAAAAAAAGATGTTTATTTAAAAACATCTTTTTATACTTTCATTATATCAGTATCTTTAGATTTATAATGATCATCTACTTTTTTATTTGCTTCATCTATTATTTTTTGTAGTTCTGTTTCATAATCTTTTCTTTGATCTTCAGATATTTCTTTATCATCTTCTGCTTTTTTAATTGTTTTCATTGAATCAGCTCTAGCATTTCTTACTCATACCTTTGCATCTTCTGCCATTGTTTTAGCTATTTTTGATATTTCTTTTCTTCTTTCTTCAGTTAATGCAGGAACTTTAATCATAATTGAATCAGCCATTGTTTGTGGATTTAAACCTAGTCATGAATCTGAAATAGCCTTTGCAATTGCATGCATTGCTGTTTTATCCCAAGGTTTAATATTTAAAGTTTGAGAATCTAAATTTGAAACAGCAGCCATATTTTGAAGTGGTTGCATTGAACCATATTGATCAATCATTATACTTTCAACCATTACAGGATTTGCTCTACCTAATTGTAATTTAGAGTATTCAACATCTAAATGATGTATTGCTTTTTCAATACCTTCTTTTGCTTTAGTTAACATATTTAAGTAATTAATAATTAAATTTGGAGAGATTATAATATTTCTTTATAAAAAATCAACTATTTGCTTTACTTTATCTTGATTTTTTATAAAATATTTTAAATAAATATTTATAAAAAATATAAAATATGAAAATTTTAGAAGTAAAGAAAATAGAAAAGATTTTAGCAAAGAAAAAAGTTTTGGATAAAATTAGTTTTTCAGTTGAATCAGGAGAAATATATGGATTTTTATGACCAAATGGAGCTTGAAAAACTACTACTATGAAATGTATAATGTGATTAATTGAACCAGAATCATGAGAAATTAATATTTTTTGAGAAAAATGATTAACTTTAGAATCAAAATATAAAATTGGTTTTATGCCTGAAAATACATATTTATATAAACACCTTAAATGAAAAGAGTTTTTAGAATTTAATTGAAAGTTTTTTTGACTTAATGGTACAAAACTTGATAAGAAAATAGATGAATTATTAAAAAGAGTTTGATTAGAAAATGATTGAAATAAATATCTTTCAAATTACTCTAAATGAATGCTTCAAAGAATATGATTAGCTCAATCAATAATAAATGAACCAAAATTATTATTTTTAGATGAACCAATGAGTGGTTTAGATCCTATTTGAAGAAAAATGGTAAAAGATTTACTTGTTTCTTTAAAAAAAGAATGAACTACAATATTTTTTAATACTCATATATTAGCTGATGTAGAGAGTATATGTGATAGAATAAGTATTATTCATAAATGAAATATGATAGTTGAAGGGAAGAGTGTATCAAGTATTAAATGAAGTTTAGAAGACTTTTTTATAGAAAAAGTTACTAATAATTAAAAAAGACTTAGATTATTAAATCTGAGCCTTTTTTAATTATCTAAATTAGCAATTACTTTTTTTAAAGTTTTTTCTATTTTATTTTTATCTTTTTTAATAAAATCTAAAGTAGTTTTTATCATAGCAAATATATTTATATTTGATTTTGCTGAATTAATCCATTCTGGATTATTAGTTATTTTATCATCTATAAAATCTATTTGAGGGTATATATATGAAATTTTTCATATAATCTTTAATCATGAACTGTTTAAATCAGTATTTTGTAGATAATTTTTTATAAACATATTAGAACCTCATCAAGCCATAAAAAATTTATTAGGACAAATGTCTTTTCAAAGTATATCTTCTAGTGTTATAGATAAAATATCTTTAAATATTTCTAAAAATGATATTTTTTCTTTTATAAAAATATCTTGGTCAATTTTTTCTATAATATCATTTTTTGTTAAATTATAGTTTTTTCTTATATGTTTTATTAAATCATTAATTCAAAATGAAAGTTTTTTTGCTCAAGCAATATTTCAATCTTTTTTTACTATAATTGAAGTATGAGAATTTCAGAAATCTATAATTACTACATTTTTAGTTTTTTTAAATAATCATGTTATTGCAAATTCTGAAGGAATTATATTGATAATATTTTTTCAAATAGATTTTGATAAATAACGAACAATTTCATATTTTGATTCAGGAATAAAAATATTTAGTAAGGATATATTTATTTCTTTAGGGTTATTTCATACTATTTTTTTTGATTCTATATTATCAAGTAATATATGTGAAATATTACTTATAAGTAATTTTAAATCAGATTTTTTATATCAGGTACTATTTTTTATATTTTTATAATGTTTTTTTAATGCTTGTGTCTCTATAATACGTATTATATCATATAATTCTTTATCATTAACTTCTTTTGAAATATCATCTCTTATATGATTAATTTTTGAAAATTCAAAAAGTAAATTTTCAGTTGGTAGATTTATTATAATATCATCAGTTTTTATATTTCAATCTAATTCAGCTTTATGTAATGCTTGAGATATATTTTCTGATATTCACTCTAAATCTTGAAGTTCTTGCATTATTATATAATTTTCATCTTGTCTTTTTTCTCAATATCATATTAATTCTACATCTCTGTTTATTATTTTACATATTCAGACTCTAATTTTATATGTTCAAATATCAACTATTCAGATTATTTTTGGTTTTATTTCTTTTTGTATAAAATTCATTTTTTTGTGATAATGTTTAAAAACCTCTTACTAACTTTTTAGTCAGTATAGAGGTTATTATATTAAGCCATAACTTTTTTTCATATTTTTTTCAATAATTCATTTCATTCACTTATTTCTCATATTCATATTAATGCCATTGCTAAATCTTCTGTAATTAATTCATCATTTGGTGAAATAGATAAAGCTCTTTTTAAGATTGCAATTCATCTAGCAGAATTTCCTATCATTGTATATGCCCATCATAAATTTCTTAGTACTTCTGAATTATTTGATAAAAGTTTATTAGATGCTTCTAAGTAATTAATAGCTTCAGGTACTTTATCTTGAGATAATAATATAAATCATTTTAAATAATTTCAAGTTGCTGATTTTTGGTTTAAACTAAGAGAAAAATCTACTGATTTTAGTCATTTATCAAGTTCACCTTTATATAAATATATATCAGCTAATTCTTCATATAATCTATAATCAGAATTATATCTTGTAAGAGATGTCTCTAATAATTTTATTGCATCATTAAATTTTTGTTCTGATTTAAGTCATTCAACTTTTACCACTACTTCTTTTATTTTATCCATTGTTATTTTGTATTAAGTGTTTTACTGATAATTTTTATATTTTTAAAGGCATTATTATATGTCTAAAAGAATAATTTGTTTCTTTTTTATCTGGATCTACTGTAGGAGAAATTACTATTGGTGAAAGTGGATTTTCAAAACTTATACTTATATGTGTTGTTTCTATAACTCAAAGTACCTCTAAAAAATAAGTTGAATTTACACCTACTATATTATCTTCTCATTCTACAGCTCAAACTAATGTTACATCTCATTCTCAAATTTGTGTTTCATTTGTTTCAAGTTCTATTCATCTACTTGAACTAAGACTCATTTTAATTGAATAATTATTTTCACGACTTACTAAATTTATTTTCTTTAATGCTTGCATTAAATCCACTCTATTTACTTCTGCTTTTGTTGAAAAAGAAGTAGGGAAAAATGAAGAATAATCAGGGAATTTACCATTTAATAATCTAGAATAGATTTTAATATTTCACGATAAAAATGCTATTTGATTATCTCATGAAACTATTTTAACTTCATCATTATCTCACAGTATACTTTTTATTTGATTGGCTGTTTTACTAGGTAATATTTGAGAAAAATTAGTTGGAACATTTTCATCTAATGTTGTTTTATACTCTGATAATCTAAAACTGTCAGTAGAAGCAAAAATTACTTCATTATCTTTTATATTTACATATAAACCAGCTAAAGTTGGTCTTATATTTCATTCTGCAGAAGAAAATAATGTTTTATCTATAGATTTTTTTATAATTTTTCATGAAATATTTAAGCTTACTTCTTCTCTAATATTAGGAATAAGAGGGAATTCTGAAGCCTCAAGTCATTTAATTTTCATCTTTCAACTTCATGTTGAGATTTTCACACTATCATCACTTAATAATTCTATACTTACTTCATCATCTTGAACTAATCAGATATAGCTAGTAAAAAGTTTACTAGGAATACAAAAAGCTCATTCAGTTTCTATTTCTAAATCTTCTGAAATAACATATTCTATAGCCATTTCTAGGTTATTTGAAGTTAGAATTATGTTATTGAAATTAACTTTTAATAATATATTTTCAAGAATAGGTGTTGTTGTGATAGACGCTGTAGCATGATTTACAACATCAAGACCTTTTTTAAGTACATCAGTTTGTATTTTAAATTTCATATATCGTTCTTGGTTAATATTACTTTTACTTGTCTATAAATTTAAAGAAAATATGGATTAAATCAAGGGGAATAAAGATTTTAATGTTAAAAACTAAAAAGAATAAAATCTTTTGACAAAATCAAAAAAAAAAAAATAGAATAGAGTTCTTGTCAGAAAGGAGGAGTAAAAATATTGACAATAAAAAAATAAAAACAAAAAGTTAGGTGAACTTAAAACTTTAAAAAATAATTAAAGTTTGAGTTTTAAAAAAATAAAAATAAAATTGTCCAAGGAGGCAAAGATGAAGAAAATGTTGTTGATAGTGGTTATACTGGGAAGTTTGGTTAGTGGGGTTTTTGGATGGAGTACCGAGGAAAAAAGTCATTATTTTGATTATGTTGTAAAAGACAAATATATGACAAAAATATGTTTTGAACCAGTTAATATAGATTATGATTGGATGGATATTTTACATGAAGCAACAACTAAATATAATGAAGCTTTTCCTTCTTATAATAGTAAAATTAATTTTGTATTTAATTATTCTTCTGAATCCATATGTAGTTATAGAGTTAAAGTTTTTAAAGAAAACAAACCAAATGAAGAATATTTTGCAATAACAAAAGGGTTTCATAGTTTTTTAAAAAAACCTGCTGATTCAATAACTATTAATTTAGCTCATGTATATAAACTTGATTATAATGAAAGAATTGCTTTATTAATGCATGAGATGGGACATGTTATAGGTTTAAGACATACGGGTATCACTGGAAGCAATGCTATTCCTACAACAAATGATGATTCTGAACCAAATAAATCTATTATGAGAGGAGGGGGTGATGATGATATTTTTAATAATAGAGTTATGATTCCTATATTCACTGATTATGATAAAAAGGCAGTTATGTATCTATACCGTAAATGGTAAAATTATTAGTCTATATTTTAATATAGACTAATTTATATTCTTAGTAAAATAAAATGAAAAAAAATAAAATATTTATTATACTTATATTTTTAATAATAATTTCTATTTTTGTAATAAAATTAGATTTTTTATTTTTTAAGGTCAAATTATGTAATAAAACTCAGAATAATATGTATGTTGAGTTTATAGAGTATCAGAAAGATTATTTATTAGAAATATATTCATATATTTTTTGAAATAATTATGATTATAAAACAGTAATTATTTTTTGAAATTTAAAACCAAATGAATGTAGTAACTATAAAAAGATACATAGGAGTAGTAATTATCTTTATATTACTTGATTAATATATAAAAAGATAGATTGAATAAATTATCCATATAAATTATATGAAACTACATATATAGATACTCTATGAAATGAAAAAAAAGATTTTTGAAAATATATTTATAATATTATATGAACTAAAAATATTAATAATACTTTTAAAGGTGATTTATATATTGAAGTAGAAAAATAATAAAAATATATTTATATAATTGTTTAGCTTAAAACTAATGAATTAATTCATTAGTTTTTTTACTCAAAAATTACTACTAACCCACTATTCCTCATTATATCACTTTTTATACATTCTATAAATCATCTTAAATTATTTCACTTTAAAATAAGTTTATAATAATACTGATTATGTCTTTTACTTGGATTTGGAACGGGGATGATTTCAATTTTTCAATTTTTTGTAGCTTCCTTCTCCTGATAAGGAGAGGGAATTCAAGGGTGAGGTTTTTTATTTTCTAAATCTAATTTCACTTTTAATTTATCTATAAAATCTTTTGCTTTTTGTTTATCTGAATGTCTGTATTCCAAAGTAAGCATTTCAGTATATGGAGGATAATTAAAAAGTTTTCTTTCTTCTAGAGTTTTTATGAAAAAATCTTTGTAATTTGATTCTGTAATACTTTTTATTATATCGTTTTCTGGTATAAAAGTTTGAATTAAAATATCTGTTTTTTCTCAGTTTCTATTTCATCTTCAGATTAATTGTTTTATATTTGAATAAACTTTTTCTTCTGTGTTATATTTTGGAGTTAAGAGTTCTTGTTCAAGTAAAATAACTCAAATAAGTCATATTTTTTTGAAATTAAAACCAGTAGTAATCATTTTTGTTCAGATTATAATATCTGCTTTTTCTAGATTATCTAATGCTAAAGATTTTTCAGTTTTATTTTTAACAACATCAGTATCAAAACGAAAAACATTTTTTTTAGGATATAATTCTTTTATATTTTGTTCTATTTGTTGAGTTCAGATTCAGACTTTTTGAAGAGTTTCTTTAGCACATTTATGACATTTTTTAGGAATATCAGTAGTTAGATTACATATATGACAAATAATTTTTTCAGGGTATTTATGAACACTCATTGAAATATCACAGTTTGGACATTTATATAAAAAATTACAATTATTACATATTAGAGAAGAATATTCTCATCTTTTATTTAAATATAAAATTACTTTTTTATGCTCTTTTAAACTCTCTTCTATTTTTTCAAGAAGAGTATTTGATAAATACTGATTTATTTTGGATTGGTCTTGTGAAAGATTTACTAGGAACATATTATAAAGGTGATTTAATATTATTGATTTTAGGATTCATAACTTTTGTATATATTTGTGTTGTTTTAATACTAGCATGTCAAAGTAAATCTTGAACATATCTAATATCAGTTCAATTTTCAAGTAAATGTGTTGCAAAGCTATGCCTTAAACTATGAAAAGTTGCTTCTTTTTTGATTCAAGATTTTTTTAAAGTCTCAGAAAATATTTTTTGTATACTTCTTTCACTTAATTTTCATCATCTTTCAGACTCTATTAATAATTCATTTCAATTTTTTAACTGACTTAATTGTATTATATCTTTTTTTAAGGATTCTGGAAATATAGTTATTCTATCTTTATTTCATTTTCATGATTTTATATGAATTGTTAAATTTTCTAAATCAAAATCTCATACTTTTAAATTAATAATATCAGATACTCTAAGTCCGGCTCAGTATGATAATGCTATAATTAATTTATGTTTTTTATTTTTTATAATATTTAATAATTTAAGTATTTCATTTTTATTTAAAACTACTGGTAATTTTTTAGCTTCTTTAGAAAAATGAATATCAATTTTAAAATTTGATTTTACTATTTCATTAAAAAAGAATTTTATAGCTCACTTATACAAATTAATAGTTTTAGGTGCTTTTTTATTATCTTGTAAAAATAGTAAAAAATCAACTATATCTTTTTCTATAATATTATCTATCTCTTTAGTTACTTTTTTAAGAAAATAATTAATACAAATATTATATGATTTAATTGTTCTTAATGAGTAATTTCTTAATTTTAATTCTTGTTGTAATTGCTCTAAATATATATTTTGCATTTAAAATCTAAAATTATATAATATTTTTATTAAGATAAATATATTATCTTTAATTATTCGTATAATATATTTTTTTAGAGTAAAAACAAATTTTTATACGGATAGTGTTTAGTTGTGCGACATCTACTTTTTAACTGAAATTCAGCAATTTACAGATAGTCATCAAAAATAAAAACTTTTTATAGTTCTTTCAGAACTATTTTGGGGGGGAGAAAAAATAAGGACTTTAACTTTTTAATGAAAAAACTTTGCAAGTTTTAGGAAAATTGATTTTTATAGAAAAAGGGTTATATTAATCTTAAATTATTTTATATTTTTATTATTTAAATTATGAAGAAAATTACATTATTTATTATTTCTATATTATTAGCATTTTATATAAATTTAACTTATTCTGATTTAAACAAAGCTTTCTATGATGGAAATCAACCAAATTACTGTGCAACATTAACAAAATCAGATGCAACAAAATATGATTTTTATAAATGTGCTTATTTTGAAATAATAAGAGAGAAAAATAAAATTAACCTTCCTACACAAGCTGAATTAGAAGCAAAGAGGTTAGATGAATATATTGAAAGAGAAAGAAAAAGAAATAAAAAAATAGCTGATGATGAGAATAGAAAAATTGAATTAGAATGGCAAATAAATATGAGTAAAAATATAGCTCAATATCAAAAAATATCTAAAGCTAATGAATTACTTGAAAAATGAATGAACTTAGCTAAAAAAAGCTTATGTGTTAATACGGAGGAATGTATTAATGCTATTTACTTATATAAAGAATCTTTATCATTAAATTATAGAGATGATGTATATGATAATTTAGATTTTATATATTTGATGTTAGCGGCTCAATATAATAAACAAAACCAATATGATAATGCAATAAAATATGCTTTATTATCTAAAAATATAAAATCATTAAATGAAATTTTAGTTACTAGTTATAATGGGGTAGCTTTTGGTTATAAAAATAATAAGGAATATGGAAAAGCAATAGAATATGGTATGTTGTCTATAAAAAAAATGAATAATAACTATAATTCAAATACTTGGTTAATATATAGCATTATATGAGAAAGTTTCTTAGAATTAAAAAAATATAATGAAGCAATTTATTATTTCAATAAAGTATTAGAACATAGAAATGATGATGATATGAAAAGAATAATGTGAAATTATATTAAATATTCAGAACAAGAAATTGTAAAAGAAAATAAATTAATTGAATCTATCGTAGCTGGTAGTTGTGGAATAAAGGCAATTGAAAATAATGATTGAAATTGTGTTTGTGAAGAATGATATATATGGAAATCTTCAGAAGATTTAAGTAATTTAAATTGTAAAAAAATAGAAAAAGTAGTTATTGAAGAACCTAATAAAGATAAACAATGTCAAGATAAAAATTGAATAAATAGTTATTTTGATAATAAATTATATTGTTTATGTAAAGAATGATTTGAATTTTCAGAAAGTTCTTGATATACAGTTTGTGAGGAAAAACAATCATTACTTTTAAGAAAAAAGATAGATGAGAAAATGTTAGTTAAATTAGATAAAATATTAGAAAAACTTTTATTGAAATCTGAAAAAACATTAATTAAATTAAGAGATAAAATTGATGTATTACTTAAAAAAAAGTTAAATCAAAAAACAAAGGATATTTTGTTATATATAAAATTAATAATAAATGATAAGTTATTTGATTCAATTGATTTTGATAATTTACTGAATTAACTTTTTCTTATTAAGATAAAAGTAAAATTTTTAAAATGTAAAAATAATAACTATGTGATACAAACCTACATACAAAAAATTATATAAAATATTAACCTCTAATCCTTGAAAAGCTTACAAAGATTGTAACTTACAAAAATTAGAAGAATGTTGAGATATTTATGTTGAATATATATTAAAAAATTGATATTTAATAGAGGCTAAAGATGAAAAAATACATTTTATATGACAATATAATTTAAGTAATAAATCTAAAGTATTTATTGATAAATATAAAACTTGTTGGTGAAAAGTTGAATATTTTTTTAAAGATTATCCTTTTTTATGAAGTATTATAATTTGATTTTTTTGATGAATGTGAGCAACTACATTAAATATATTTTTCTGATAATATGCTTAAATAATGACAAAAATAACACTAAAACATCAATTAACAGAATTTTTACTTTATAGAACCCCTAATAAAGAAATAAAAGTAGAGATTTATTTTTATAATGAAAATATTTGGCTAACTCAAAAGAGAATGGCTGAACTTTTTTGAGTACAACAACCAGCAATAGCAAAACATTTAAAAAATATATTTGAAAGCTGAGAATTAGAAGAAAATTCAGTGTATTCCATTTTGGAATATACTGCATCCGATAATAAAAAATATAAAACAAAATTTTATAACCTTGATGCTATTTTATCTATTTGATATAGAGTAAACTCAAAACAAGCAACCGATTTTAGAATTTGGGCTACTACAAGACTTAAAGAATATGTTATAAAAGGTTTTGTAATGGATGACGATAGATTAAAAAATTGAAAATATTTTTGAAAAGATTATTTTAGAGAATTACTTGAAAGAGTAAAAAGCATAAGAACAAGTGAAAGAAGAATTTACTTACAAATTACTGATATTTTCGCTGAATGTTCTCTTGATTACGATAAAGATTCTGAAATAACTAAAAAATTCTATGCAACAGTTCAAAATAAATTTCATTTTGCAATTACATGAAATACAGCAGCTGAAATAATATATGATAAAGTTGATAGAAAAAAAGATTATATGTGATTAAAAACTTGGAAAAATTCTCCAGATTGAAGAATTTTAAAATCAGATGTAATAATTGCTAAAAATTATTTATCAGAAAAAGAAATTATAAGATTAGAAAAAGCAATTTGAGCTTATTTTGATTATGTTGAAATCCAAATTGAAAATAGAAATACACTTACAATGGAAAGTTTATCAGAGTCAGTAAATTTATTTTTAGATTTTCATAATTATAAAATATTAGATTGAAATTGAAAAATAAGTCATGATAAAGCTAAACAAAAAGCATTTGAAGAATATGATGAATTTAATAAAACTCAAAAAATAAATTCTGATTTTGAAAAAGTGTTAAAATTGGAGATGTAATATTTAAAACAATGTAAGCTTTTCCGACTATCGTCGGATTTTATCCCCCCAAAACTCGCTATCGCTCGTAAAAAGTTTTTGTTTTTACTGCAATTCAGCTTAATAACTGAAATAATCAGCAAAAAAAGTAGACGCAAGGGGACGTTGCACTTAGCTTTTTCTTCCGTTGCTCTACAGAAAAAAACTACCCTCGTATAACAAACCCTATACGGTTTACTCCTGCCGTCGTTCTCCCATATTTTGTTCCACTGCGTTACACAAAACATCGTATATGGTCGAACGTTATATATATTTTTTTATTTGCAATTATAAAAAAAATAAGGTAATATTGTAATGAGGTATAAGACGGTGTTGAAAGTTTCCTCCTTTCACTTTCCACTGCTTTATGTCTCTTTTTTGTGTTTAAAATATTTATATGTTATAATTTTATTATAATATATTTATATAAAATAATATTTTGAATATACAAAAAATACAATTAGAAAATAAAATATTAAAAGAAAAAAATATAGATTTAACTAGGAAATTAGGGGTTGCAAAGTTGTGGATGGAAAAGGAAGTTAGAGAATCAGTAAAGAATATATCTAAAAGAAAAATTGCATCTATGACATGTAGAACAAAAGATAGATTTTTTGCAGAAAATGTAGAAGAAATGATTACTTCAAAAGTAGCTGATTTTTTTGGTGAAATACTTCTTTTAAATACACCTACATCTGTTGTTAATAATATTATTTCAGCAGAAGTAGCTTATTTTAACCTTAGGGAAAATCCTAGTGCTGATTGATTAGGGGTTATTACTTCTTATCATAAAGCAATTGATTTATTAATAGAATCAGAAATAACAAAATGATTTAGAAAATATGCTATAAAAGTATGACAAAATCAATTGAGAAAAAATGATTTATTAGAAAAATCTTTGAATTCTGTTGTTAATAAATGATATATCTTAAGTGTGGGTAGACTTTATCATTTAATTAGTTTAATAAAAAATGATGAAGAATTATATGATTATTGAAAATGTTTTAAAGAATATTTAGAGAAATATACTTATATAAGTGATATTTTATTTAATGAAGTCTTTTTTAAAAACTTTAGTGAATTAGTTAATAGTGAAATTTTATGAAAAAAAAGGCATATATGAAAAATATCTTTTATTGAAGCTAGAGAAGCAAGATCGTTTCTTATTTGAAATTTTAAAGACACAAATTGCTTAATATATAAATTGATTGAAATTTGAAAAGTAGATTATTAAAAAACTAAATTTTTAATTTAGTTTTTTTTATGTAAAATACAATAAATTAAATTTTAATTATAAATATATGAAAAATATAATGAATATTATATTATTATTTCCAATACTAATATATGTATTACTTTTACTTTTAAATAGCCATTTATTAACGCAAAGTGATGCTATTAATTTATTTTGGATTACTGATATAGAATTGCCTTTTATTTCTTTATCTACAATATTTTTTATAGTATATATTTTTCTTATATATTTTTCTGGTAAATTTTCTGCATTTTTTACTAATAGTAAGATTAATTCTTTAGAAAAAGAAAAACTTAAATTAAAAGAAAAAATAGCAGATTTAATCCCAGAAATAGAAAAAAATATTGATATTAAATACTCTAAAATATTAGAAGAATTTAAGGATGTTTCAAATAAAAATTTAGAATTACATAAAAATCAAACAAAACAAGTTTTAGAAAATCTAGAATTTGAAATAAAAACTCTTAAAGATAAATTAACAAAATAAATATGCTATATATAGTTGCAACACCAATTTGAAATTTATGAGATATCACTTATAGAGCTATAGAAACTCTTAAAAATGTGGATTCCATTGCTTGTGAGGATACTAGAACTAGTGGAACTCTTTTAAATCATTATGATATTAAAAAACCACTTATATCATTTCATAGTCATTCTGGTAAAACAAAAACAGATAAAATAATAGAACAATTAAAAAAAGGTCAAAATATAGCTCTTATTTCTGATGCTTGAACTCCTTGAATTTCTGATCCATGATATATTCTTATAAAAGAATCAATTCAAGAGGGAATAGAAGTAGTTCCAATTCCTTGAGTAACTGCTTTTACAACAGCTCTTATGGGTAGTTGAATGCAAATGAATCATTTTCTTTATCTTTGATTTTTGCCAGTAAAAAAATGAAGACAAACTTTGTTTAAAATGCTTGTAGAAAGAAAATCTAATAAAAAAGAAGATGAAACAGTAGTTATTTATGAATCAGTTCATAGAATACTAAAAACTCTTAAAGAATTATGAGAATATTTTTGAGAAGATCATCATATAGTGGTTTGAAGAGAATTAACTAAAAAATTTGAAGAATTTAGAAGGTGAACTATAAAAGAAGTTTTAGATTATTTTGAGAATACTCCATGAAAAGTAAAAGGAGAATTTGTAGTAATGTTTTAATTTATGAAATTAAATATATCAGTTGAAAGACAAGAAGTTTTTATTAAATCTACTGTGTGGAATAGCATAATAGAAGTTTTTAATAAAGAAAAAAACATGGATATAACTAAATATTTAGTTTCTATACAACTTAGATGAAATACTATTTTAGTAAAAACAACTAAACCAATAATTAAATCAGAATTATTTATTTTAGATGATAAAATAAAAGATTTATTTTGAGAAAAAATAAAAAAAATATGAATTAATTATGATAATTATATTTTAAAATATATATAGAAATTCTGGCATAATGGTAAAAAGTGTGTGGCTAAAATAAGGAGTATTTGGTATAATAAAGCCAAATACTCCTTATTTTTTATCTATGTGAAATAAAAATAGTCATAAAACCTGTAAAAAATGTAAATCAGAC
>JALSMB010000036.1 GCA_026988025.1 Candidatus Altimarinota bacterium
ACAAGGCTCAGTATAGTTTTGCATTTGTGGAGTACAATGACAACATTTCAAATGATACCTACAAGGTTACGGCAGGTTTAGCTATTGCTTTTGGGGATATGTTTGATATGTCGAGTTATAGAGCTCCAAGAAGTATTAAGAGTCATCTTTCGGAGTTGAATAGATTTGAGAATGTTGTTTTAAATAGAAACATGAGTTTACAGACTACGAGAGGGGTTAGTAAGACTGCTGAGGCAATAGCGAGGGATAATGTTCCTACGAATAATGCTCCAGTATGGACTGCTTCATCTTATGCTACTGGTTTAACAGTAGATGACACAAGTGATAATGCTATTACTATCAAGGATTTAACTGCTGTGAGTAGTGATGCTGATGGGGATACGATTACATATAGTATTGTGAGTATTAGTCAACCAGAACCATTAGATCAAACTATTTGGAATAATTCTGTAGTTATACAATCTGGTGTATTAAAAGTTCAAAATCTTTTAACTCAAGATCCAAATACTTCTGGAACAGTTACAGTTACTGTAAGAGCAAGTGATGGTTCAAGTTCAAATGATACAACTGTTAGTTTTACATTTAATAATGTGAACTAAATATAATGAAAACTTAGAGTAAAATCTACATGTTTTTATTGTAAAAATTAAAAGCTTAGAGAATTTCTCTAAGCTTTTTTTGTGTTCTTTCTTTCATATCTTTTGTGCCCAAAAGAAGCAAAAGGCTTCAAGGGTTATGCACCCTTAAAAATCCGCAATGAGTTTTACAATAACAGCTAGCTTTTACTATTTTGTTTAAAATTCATTTTGATTTTTGAAAGATGATTTAAGTTTACAGTCTGCAAAGTAGTGTTAAAATCAATAACAATTTTTAGTTTTTTATAAAAAAATTTGCTTTTTTAAATTTTTCTATAAAATATTTAAGTTATCTGTAGCTTGGTTTATATTTTTATATTTCAATGTTGTAGATATCCTAGAAGCCTTAACTTCTAGAAAACTGAATTTTCAGCTTAAATGCTGATATTATTATACTAAATCGTAAAAGCATCTTGCTTTTACGATTATTTTTTAATCTTTTAGAAAAGATACGGGGATTTTAAGGGGTGCAACTGAGATGATTAATCTGCCGTAAGCCACTGAATACAGCCAGTTGAAACTTGTAACCCCTTAATGCTTTTGCTTACTTTTTGCATAAAAGTAATGATTATTTAGCACAAAAAAAGTTAGAAATTAATCTAACTTTTTATTACTTAAAAGAATCTTGTGATTTGACACAATCTAAATCATCTGCAAGCATTCCTTTCTCAATCATTATTTCATCAATTTCCTAAATCATTATTAGTATTACCATCAGTTTCATAAATCTTTATTTCAGATATATTAGATTTTAATAATTCTAAATAGTCATCAAAAAATATATTTATTCATCAATCAGTAACTCATCTATTTACTGTTTTAAATCTAATGTTAGTTCATAAATCATCATATGTGTTTACACTTCCATCAGCATTAGTAATTTTTAGCTCTATATCATTATCAGGTATAGTTTTTATACTATTATTAATTCCTCATATATCAACACTTGCAAAATCTATATTTATTACACACTTTCAAGCTACTTCTGTTCCTCAAGTTAAAGCTCAGATATTACAAGTTGTAGGAACTGCTTCACAATTATCTCAACTTGCATTTGCTTGATATCAAGCATTACAATTTAAATTTTCTATTGTATCACTACCATTTACAGTATATGATAAGTCTGTATTACAAGTAACATTTCTTTTATATGTAATATTTCAGTTAGCTAAAGTTGTAGTTTTTTCAATATTTATTGAACTATTTTTATTTGTAGGAGTTGATGAAGTAAATCAATTTGCATTGTATATTGGACATTGATTTGGTGCTAATACTACACAAGAATTATATTTAAATGTATTATCTCATTCTATATTTCATTTAACACATGTTTTTGTTGTATTTTGACAAGTACTTCATGCAGGTACTTCTTTATTTTTATATGCTGTTATTGTTGTTCAATCTTGAATTTCTTCTCATTCAAACATACAATTATATTTTTCTACTTGTTCTATTTCTTTTACTTTTCAATCCTCATTATTTACTATTAATGAAGCAATTTCATCTGCTGTTCTTATAGCTGTGTTTGTAGAGAATTTAATATTTGTTTGAAATTCTTCAATAATAGCATCTTGTATTGTAGCAGGAGTATCTATTGAGTTTTGTGTTGTTTTTATGCTTTGTTTATCTGTGATTTCTTTTGAGTCTTGAGTTTGATTTTGAGTTACTTCAACTTTTCATATTATTACTTGTGTTGTAGTTCCATTTATATCTTTAGCTACTGAAAAGATTGTTCATCTTACTGCGGCAGTTGAATCTGTTGTTGATACTTGAAATTCACTTTCGTCGTTTAGGCTTGTGGCTTTTGTCCAGATTTTACCTGATTGGAGTGTTAATTTTACGAAAGTAGTTAGGTTGTTTTCTTTTGGGAAGTTTAGTTTAGTTAGGGTTAGTTTTGAATCTTTTTTTAGGATTGATACTGAGCCATCTGAGAAGAATAGTTCTAGGTCGTCAGTTCATGAGTAAAGTATAGTTCAATTTTTGTATACGGCTCCATAACTATCTACTTTTATAGTATCTCATTCTCTAAAAATGTTTCATTGAGAGTCTGTAGCTATTAGGACTAATTCTTGTGGGTTGTATGGAAGATTTTGTTTTGAGTCATTGTATACGAAGTCTGCACCGTTGTATTCTCTTATGAGTCCGTATGGTCAGTTTTCGGCTGTGTAATTTGATGCAACAATTGCTGATGAGTCTCAGTTTATTATTTGCACACCTGCTACTTCAAACTCATTTCATTGTTTTGTTTTACCGTAAGAATAGTATGAATTTGTTCTAGGGTCAAGAGGAAGTATGTTAAGGTATTTCTTAGCTATAGTATCTTCAGTTATTGAACCATATACTCAGTATGTTTCTGTTCAAGTATACGAATGAGCATATTCCGTATTGGCTTTAAAGAAATTTTTATTTCCTCAAGGCATTGGTAAAGTGCTTGTTTCTTGCGATGATGACAATAATGCATTATTAATTGTTTCAATATCTGATACAACTTTTGCATTATCTGCTTTTTCAGTTGACGAATCCATAGCTGAAAATCATACAACTGCTAATAATGCTATTATAGAAATAGCTATAATAATTTCCACTAGGGAAAAGGCCTTTTTATTAACCATAAAGTAATTTATTAAAAAATAATTTAAACATATTTATTTTACTTACTTTTCAATTCTATAAAAGTATAATTATAAAAAAGCTTTGACTATTTATTTAGTTTATTTTTAATGATATTTATTCTGAATTTCCTTAAATCTATATTAATATAATTTTGTTATTTTATTATATGTGATATAATAGTTATATAATTATTAAAAAATAAATTTGATTTATATTTAAAAGTATATAGTATGTATATACTCCTAAAAAATATTTTAATTTATAATTTGTTAAATAATGAGCAATAAGGAATTTGAAAATAAAGTTTTAGGTGCACTAGATTGAATAAATGGTAGATTTGATAATCTAGAGTGAAGATTTGATAATCTAGAATGAAGATTTGATAATCTAGAATGAAGGTTTGATGGTTTAGAATGAAGGTTTGATGGTTTAGAAAAAGACGTTAAAAATCTATCTACTAAAGTTGAGGCACTAGATACTAAAGTTGAGGCACTAGATACTAAAGTTGAGGCACTAGATACTAAAGTTGAGGCACTAGATACTAAAGTTGAGGCACTAGATACTAAAGTCGAAGCACTAGATAAAAAAGTTGATAGAATAGATGATAAGATTGATCATAGATCGAATCAATTGGAAAATCTTATTAATTTAAATACTCAGTATATAAATCAATCATTTGAAAAAATAACTGATTTACAATTAGAAAAAAGCTATTAAGCTTTTTTTTTGACAAAAGTTATAAAAATAATATATTATATTTAATATTTCTTAATAAGACATTGTGATTCTAGCACAACTTGAAACGATAACAACAATTATAACTTCTATATAAATAGGGTATTTTTTGTTTGTAATATAAAGAAATAATAAAAACTCTTATTTAAAATAATAGGAGTTTTTTTTGAAATAAAAATATTTTCTCAATTGCAACCTCTTTCTCCTGATTAAGGAGAGAGAATTCAAGAGAGAGGTTTAATAATTAATTTAATAAATAATGAATTTATCTACAAAAAGACATAGTTTAGCACATATAATGGCTCAAGCTGTAAAACAGAATTTTCCTACTGTAAAAATAGCTACAGGACCAGATACAGAAGATTGATTTTATTATGATTTTGATTTTGGGGAAGTAGAATTTTCTGATAAAGATCTTAAAAAAGTTGAAAAGTCAATGAAAAAAATTGTTTCTCAATGACAAGAATTTAAAAAATTTGAAGTAAATTTTGATGAAGCAAGAAAAATTATTGATGAAATGTGAGAATGATTTAAAAATGAACTAGTTGATAAAATAGAGTCAGGTGATTTTAAAAATACTGAGAAATTATCAGATAAAATTACATTTTATATAAATATTGGTAAAGGTTGAAAGGAATTACCACTTCAAGAATATCTAAAAATTAATAATTTTGAAGATTTTTCTGAAATGGATGGAAATCAAGTAAAAAATCTTAAATTTATAGATATGTGTACAGGTCCTCATGTAAAAAATACATTAGAACTTGATGCAAATTCATTTAAATTAGCTAGAGTTGCATGAGCTTATTGGTTAGGTAATGCTGAAAATAAACAACTTACTAGAATATATGCTTATGCTTTTAATGATAAAGCCGAGCTTGATGTTCATTTAAAAATGCTTGAAGAAGCTAAAAAAAGAGATCATAGAATATTAGGTCAAAAACTTAAATTATTTACTATTTCTGAATTAGTAGGTCCTGGATTACCACTTATGCAACCTGCTTGAATGGTTATTAGGCAAGAAATTGAAAACTATTTATGGGAGCTTCATTCAAAAGTGGGGTATGAAAGAGTTTGGTCTCCACATTTAGCAAAAGAAAGTTTATATGAAACATCAGGTCATGCTGGTCATTATTTAGAAGATATGTTTTCTGTTTTTGGTTGAACTTCAAAAGAAAAGTTTTTCTTAAAACCTATGAATTGTCCACATCATATGCAAATTTTTGCTGATAATCAATTTAGTTATAGGGATATGCCAGTTAGGTATTTTGAACCTGCAACAGTTTATAGAGATGAAAAATCAGGTCAATTGTCTGGTTTAACAAGAGTAAGAGCAATTACTCAAGATGATGGACATTTATTTTGTAGAGTAAATCAAATAAAAGATGAAGTAAAAGTAATTACTGATATTATAAAAGAATATTATGGAACACTTTGAATGACTAAAGATTATTGGGTATCATTATCAGTAAGATGAGATGATAAAGAAAAATATTTAGGTACAGATGAAAACTGGGAAAAAGCTGAAGAAGCACTTGAAAATGCCTCAAAAGAAAATAATCTTCCATACAAAAGAATAGAATGAGAAGCTGCATTTTATGGACCAAAACTTGATTTTATGTTTAAAGATGCTATTGGTAGAGAATGGCAATTAGCAACTATTCAATGTGATTTTAATCTACCTGAAAGATTTAATTTAAGTTTCACTAATGAAAATAATGAGCAAGAAAGACCAGTTGTAATTCATAGAGCAATTTCTGGTTCACTTGAAAGATGAATGTGAGTTTTGATAGAACATTTTGCATGAGTTTTTCCAATGTGGATGGCTCCAAGACAAGTAATAGTTGTCCCAGTTTTACCTATGTTTGATGATTATGCTCATAGTGTAATGAAGGACTTAAAAAATGCTTGAATAAGAGCTAATTGAGATTTTTCAACTGATTGACTTAATAAAAAAGTTAGAAACGCTGAAAAAATGCATAATAATTATATATTAGTTATTTGAGAACAAGAAGTGAATGATTGAACTGTTTCAGTTAGAAATTATAAAACAAAGGAACAAACAGTTGAAGAATTAGAGGAATTTAAAACTAGAATATTAGAGGAAGTTAAAACAAGAAGTTTATAAAAAAATAAAAGCCTTAGTCGTTAGACTAGGCTTTTTATTATTGTGCAAAAAATATGCACGATTTACAGATTCCGCAATCGCAATCTGCTGCGTCAGAACTGTAACTAAAAGAAATAATTATATTATTCTTCATTTTCTTTTCCTCTTTTTATTTTGTATATATGATTTGCTGTAAAAAGCATTAATACATATATTGTTAACCCTATTGTAATCAAAAAGATTACACCTTCTTTTGTTTCTACCAATTTATATCCTTTGTTTTTATTTTCTACTATTTTTTATAGTAATACCAGTTTGTGAAAACTATTGCTTCTTTAAAAGCATAATATAGATTTATGAACATACTTAACTCCTTTTGTTTTTGTTTTTTTGAGGACTTTGATTATACTGAAAATAATTAATTGTAAAGTTATTTTCTATAAATGATATATGATGTAATAATTATTTGAGCTGGTGCAGCGTGACTTTTTGCTTGAATAAATTTAGATAAAAATTTAAATAAATTGATATTAGAAAAAAATGATAAACCTTGAATAAAGGTTCTTTTATCATGAGGAGAGAGAGCTAATGTTTCAAATATAGATATAGATGTTGAAAGAGATTATTTTTGACAAAATAAAAAAGCATTAATAAGTATTTTTAAAAGATTTAATCAGTGGGATATACAAAGTTTTTTTGCTGAAAATTGAGTAAATATAGTTGAAGAAGATAGATGAAGACTTATACTTGAAAGTTGAGATAGTAGTGAATTATTAGATTTATTAGTTAAAAAACTAAAAGAAAATAATTGTGAATTAAAAATAAATAGTGATGTAAAAAAAATAAAACCTCACCCTAACCCTCTCCTTTGAGAGGAGAGGGAACAATGAAAATTATTTGATATTATTTGTGATGATTGAAAAATACATAAAGCAAAAAATATAATAGTATCAAGTGGTTGAAAATCATTTTTTCAGGTGTGAACTACGGGTGAATGATATAATTTTGCAAAAGATTTATGAATAAAAATTATTTCCCCTCATAAGGCTTTATGTGGACTTACAGCTAAAAAAGATTTTAAAGAATTATCTGGTAGTTCTATGAATTTATGATTAAAACTAGTTGATAATAAAAAAATAATTTATGAAGAATTTTGACCATTATTATTTACTCATTTTTGAATTAGTTGACCAATAGTGTTTAATACTGCAAATGTTTTGTGAGAATATTTAAATGGTATATGAATATTTTCAGAAGAAGAAAAAATAAAATATATACTAAATAATATTAAAGTAGAATTAAATATAGATAAAGAAAAAGCTACAAAAAAAATAGTAAAATTTTTTGAAAAAGAATTAGAAAATGATGAAAAAATAGAGTTTTGATTACAGGATTGGAGAAGTTGGAAGGAGGCAAAAGCTACATGATGATGAATTAATATAAATGAATTAGATAAAAATATGCAATCAAAAAAATATTGTTGATTATATTTTATTTGAGAAGTTGTAGATGTTACATGAAAAACATGATGATTTAATCTTCAATGGGCTTGGAGTAGTGCTTATGTATGTTGAAAAAGTATAAAATAGTAAGTTTTTATAAAAAACTTACTATTTTTGTTTTATAATAAAAAGTATGTTATTATTTAAATATAGTAATTAAAAACAAAATTATGATAAATAAAATAGATATTGCTTTATGAAATCAATTAAAAACTTTATATTGATTTAAAGATGAGATTTTAGTTGAATTTTATAATGCTTTCAAAAAAATTGATATTGAACAAAAGGAAAAATTTTTATTAGAATTTGATAAAAAAATTGAAAATAAAAATAAAACTCTAAATGAATTTTTAATAAAAATAAAGATAGATAATAATAAAATTAAAGAATTTATTGATAATAAAAAAATAGAAAAAGTGAATATTAATTTATAATTAAAAGATTATGACTGAAACACCAAAATATATTGAAACTCAAAGTGTTAAGGATTGAATTGATACAATGAATATAAATAGGGAAATTGTTGATAAAATTTTAGAAAAAAGATGAGTAAATAATGATGTTACTGATAAGTTATATGATAAAATAATTGATGAGATTTCTTCTATTTCAGTTGATTCAGATAAATATATAGATAAATGAGTAACTGATTTTTCGTGAGATATAAATGAATGAAGTAAGGAAGAAAAAGAATTTTTTGAAAAAGTAACAGATAGTAGAAATAAAGCCTTAGATGTATTATTAAATTCACTTTGAGAATATTCTGATTTAAATTCTTTAAATGAGTTATTTAAATATGATGAAAAATTATCTAGTATTGTTGATTTAGTTTTAGATAAAGAGGAGGAAAAAGAAATTGATAGTCCTTGAACTGATGTAGATGAATCATTTATGGATAGATTAGCTAAAGGTTTATGAGATTCTTTAATTCCATGAACTTTGAAACATAATAATGATATAAGAGATGCTTATGCTTCAATGTGATATGAACCATGAAAATTTAAAAATTAATAAAAACTATTTATAAATAGTTTTTATTTTTTGCTTTACAAAAGTTTTAATTAAACTAAAATTATCTTAATAAATATATAAATTATATAATAATGAAAAAAGTATTAACTTGAATAAAACCTACAGGTGACTGAATGCATATTTGAAATTATTTAGGTGCATTTAAACCTTTTTTAGATTTATCTAAATGAAAAAAAGCATATATTTTTATAGCTGATTATCATTCTCTTACTTCTGTGCATGATGCTGAAACTTTAAAAAGAAATAAACTTAGACTTTTAAAAGAGTATTTTGCCTTATTACCAAAAGATACTGAAATTGTTGTTTATGAACAATCAAAAGTTAAAAGAATAAATGATATTACATGGATGCTTTCAAGTGTTACTCCTTACTCTATGATGCTTAGAGCACATAGTTTTAAAGATAGTCAAAATAAAAATAGTGAGATAAATATGGCTGTTTTTAATTATCCTATATTGATGACTAGTGATATTATTACTTATGATATAGATTTGGTTCCAGTTTGAAAAGATCAAATTCAACATCTTGAATTTTCTAGAGATATTGCAGGAAATTTTAATAAAACTTATAATACTGATTTATTTAAACTCCCAAATCATCATATAGAAGAATCTGTTAAAATTATTCCTGGTACCGATGGTAGAAAAATGAGTAAGTCTTATGATAATTTTATATGAATTTTTGATTCAAAAAAAGTTTTGAAAAAAAAGATAATGTGAATAGTTACTTGAAGTGAATCTTTAGAAGAATCAAAAGATCCTGAAAAATGTAATGTTTTTTCTTTAATTAAACTTTTTGCTTCAAATGATAAACAAGAAGAAATTGCTAAAAAATATAGAGAATGAAACTATGGTTATTGACATGCTAAACTTGAATTATTAGATATTATTTTAGATTATTTTAAAGAAGCAAGAGAAAGATATGATAGTTTTGAAAGTAATATGAATTATATAGAAAAAAAACTTGAAGAATGAAATAAAATAGCTAATGAAATGGCTGATAAAAAATATGAACAAATGATGAATATAATCTGATTATAAAATATAGTAACTAGAAATAGTTACTTTTATTTTGATAAAAACAATATACTTGACAAATTATTAAAAATATTTATATTTAATAAAATATATTATTAAATATTATATTATGTTTAAGAAAATTGTGTCTGCTATTAATTGATGAATTAATTTAGATTCAGTTAAAAATGGAGAATTAAATAATGAAGTTATTGATAAAGAAAGTGATGTTAAAGACAATGTTGAATCTTTAATAAATTTTAGTGATTTCAAAGATGATATAGAATCTTTTATGACTATTGACCTAAATAAAAATAAGTATAATAAAAAAACTAAAAGGCTTGATTTAACAAGGTTGGTTTTTTGAACATTAAAAAACATGTTTAAAGATAATTTTTTAGACTATATAAGTCATCCTGATTTTAAAAATCTTATTTTAAAAGTTTATTGATTATGAGGTTGAAAATGAGGATATAAAATAAATTTTAATTCTGAATCGTGAAAAGAGAGTTTCGTTTTAATTAATATATCAGATAATAGAAGATATTCTTGATTTTCTTCTAGTGAAGTTGATTGATTTATAGTAAATAAGTTATGAATAAAAGATAATTCAGAAATGAGTCATTTTATCAAAAAGACTATTTATTGAATAGATGAATCTTTTGAAAAATATACTTGAAAAAGGTTTAAGGAATTTATATATTCACATATTTTAAAAGAAGTTGAAAAATTATTAGAAAAAAATAATGATTTATGAAAAATATTTTTAGAATGAAATGATTGAATTATAGATAAAGAATTATTTATAAAAGCTATGGCTTGAAAAATATATAGAGATAATTTTGATTATATTCATAAAGTTGCATGACATAAATTGATGTCTGATATGCCAAAGTTGGTATTAGATGAATTACTTTGAAGTAATGCTGAAAATTTCAAAATTAATATAAATTTAAGTTTTGATAAGATTATTAAATTTTTTAGAGAATTTAATTTTAATGATAGTCCTATTTTAGATATAGAAGATGAGTGTAAAAATGATTTACTTTTAAGTTTTCAAGATAAAATTAAATTATATTTTAGAAAATTTGATAAAACTGAAATAGATAGTGAATTACTTAAATGAACTATTAGTTTTTTAATAGAAAATAATAATTTAAACTTAAAAATAGATAAATTATCTACTGCTATTTTTGGTTTATTGAAAAGTAATATTGATGATTTAGAATTATTATTTTGAAAATTTAATTGAGAAATAATTGAAGAAAATTGAAATAAATATAAATATAATCAATTTAGAATAAGAGATTTTAAAAATATTAAATGAAAAAATAGTGTAAAAAAAGTTTTATCATGAATTAAATTAATTATTGATGAAATGGAAGAATTAGAAAATAGTATAAAATCTTTAGAAAATTGATTGGAAATTGAACATGTTTCAAGTTATAACTATGAAGCGAATATATGAGAAAAAGAAAAAATATTACTAGATTATGATAAAAAAATTGACTTATTAGTTTTAAAACGTGAGGATATAAAAAAAGAAATAGAAAATGAAAAAGAAAAATGATTTTTTGATAAAATTTTATGAAAAAATAAAAAGATATCTGAATTAGAAAATAAAGATAAAAAAATATATGCAGAATTGTTAGATATTGCTATTAGACGTGAAAAATTAGAGGTTTCGATTGTTTGATTTAAAAAGAAAGTATTAGAATTGAATAATTGAAATAATAAAAAATTTAGAAAAAAAGAAGATTTAAAGTTAGTTTTAAAAAATAAAACTAAAATGTTAGAAAGAGTAAAAGAAGATTTTATGAGAAATGTATTATTTGGTAGAGAATTAATCCTTTAATTATGAAAAATAAATTAGAACATATTGATGAAAGTAAAAATAAATGATATTATTTATCAGCAATAGAACAATCAAAAAATATGATTATGTCTAATGTAGTTACTAGTGAATTTAGAGACTTAATGAAGGATAAATTATTATCGTGTATAGATATTTGTAGTAGAGATAATTTTGATAATAGTTTGACTGTTAATGAAATTTTAGATATATTATCTGATGAATTATTGTCTAATCATTTATTAGATAAAGATAAATCAATTATTTATTCTAATTTATGAGATAATTATTTTTTGTTATGAGATATGGAAAAGTCTTTGGAAAGTTATAATCAGTCTTATAATTATTGAAATACTGGTATTTTGAAGGAAATAATATATATGAATATTTTTCTAAATTTACCATCTAAAAATATTAATGAAGGCTGAAATATTATATTTTCTGATATAATTAATGATTTAGATGAAAATAAAGATGATCTAGATTTTTGAAATCAAATAGAAGCAGATTTATGAGAATTTTTTGTTGGGTGATTTGATTTTATTAATAATCCTAATTGTTTACAAGATTATGTATATAACTTAGAATTAACTGAAATAAAATGGATATCAGAATTACAATCACTAAACTTTGATAAAGAAGAAAATTTTATTAAAAATAAAAACGAAATAGAAAAAATATTATCAGAACAGTATTTAAAAATTGCTGAAGAAGTAAATCATTTAGAGTATATATATAGTGCGTTCTGAAATATGGTTAATAGAATGGGATGAGAAAATATTGATTATCTAGAATACTGAAGGCAATTAAAGGATTTTCTACAAACTTGATTTGATATGATAGATACTTATTTTGAAAAATGAGAAGATGAAAAGTGATTAGAGTTATTAGAATTTATTGTAGTTAACTGATTTGATAATTTATCATCTATAAATAAAGATTTTTTAATTGATAAGTTTGAAAAACTTATCATAAAACATTTGGATAAGTTAGATGATTATAGAGTTAATAATGTTTTGTTAAAGTGAGTTAATAATAAAATTATTTCATATGACTCTATGCTTATTATATGAGATATATTTTTAAAAATTTGAAGATATTGAAACGCATATTCTTTTTATTATTTTGCTTTAGCTTCTGATTTAGATCTAAATTCAAAATTTATAGAATTATTGAACACTATTGTATTTAACAATAATTTTTCAGACAATAATGATAATAATGATGAAACTCATCCAGAAATAATTTTAAGTCTTTTAATTGATAAGGTTAATAATTGATTAAAATTAAATAAGGTAGATTTAATTAAAATAAAGAATATATGTAATATGATTTAATTAATAAAATATGAAATGATTTAATAAAATAATACTTTGATTATGAATTGTGTCATCTATAAATTTATGAATAAACTATAATATAATAAATGCTCAGATAAATTCAAAATCTACAGTAGAGGATATATTAGCTAAAATTTATAATCCTATAAACCCTGATGGGATAGAAACAGATGATTGATATATTTATATAGTGGAAAATGATACAATAGCTAATAGCTATAATAAAGTTGAAAGTAGTAATTGTTAAATTACTACTTTTTTATTGTTAAAAGTTTTTAACATCACAATTTACTCTATTTTAAGCCAATTAACTAGTTATTTTTATCTAGTAATTATTTTATTTTGACTTTTTACTTTAAATAGATAAAGTAGAAAATAACAAGATACTTTAAATAAGTAAAGTGATTTTATAATAGTTTTTAACATTTTTTATTAATGAAGAAAAAGGAATTAGAATATGAGTTAGAAAGCATTACAGAGGTTTTATCAAAAATAGATTCAAAAGATAGAGTGCTTGATTTTTTGTTAGATTTGATGACTGAAAAAGAGATGCTTGAATTTTCTAGAAGATTTGAGGTAGCAAAGATGCTAGATCAAGGTATTTCTTATGCTAGAATTGAAAGAAAGACAAATATGAGTTCCACTACAATAGCAAGGATTTCAAAAGCCTTAAAATGAAATAATATGTGATATATGAATGCTTTAAATATTATTAAATGAGAGTATTAAAAAAAGAATAACAATTTTGTTATTCTTTTAATTTTTTCTTATATATTCTAAATCTAAACTTTCTCATTTAAATCAAAATATATCTGATGTACCATTTTTAGGAAGATTTCATGTATTTTTTCAAACAAATTTCATTTTTTCTTTTTCTAT
>JALSMB010000037.1 GCA_026988025.1 Candidatus Altimarinota bacterium
TTCATGATTGAAATTTTCATATTTTCATTCATAAATACACTTCTTCTTTTTCAACTAAAGGACTTTTTATGTATTGTTTTAGATTTAATGGTGGATTAAGTTTATATTCACTTATCTCCACACTATGTACTACAGGACTAGTTTTTAAATCATCAGAAAATAACTCTATTTTGTAATAAAGTGTTCAATTGTTTTCTCAAAGAGTATTAGCTAGATTTATAACACTATTTCAATCAAGTTTTGTATTATCTATTTGTTTATAATCATTACCATAAATAGAAACTTTAGCTCACGATAAGTCAATATCTGGATTAATATTTAAATTCTCAACAAATTCAATAACATCTGGATGAATCATTAATGCCTGGAAATAATATTTTATTCCATCTTTTTCTAATATAATTGTATCTCAAATTTTTATGTTAGATACAATATTATTTAGTTCTAGATTTATTCATAGTTTATCTGTATATATTCATTCTTGACCTACAATTATTCTATCATCATTTTCATTAAATAATACGGTTTCTATTTGTTTATTTGCTATATAGAAATTATAACTAGTATTATTTTCTAAAGTAGTATCTAGATTTATATTTATATCTGTTATTCATGTTGAAAGTAGTATTTCATTACTTTCAAAAATATTATCATTTTTTAAATAAAAATCATTAGTTCAATCTAATCTATATCTAAAAAAACTATTTATATAATTTTCATCAAAATAATATAATTCTCCATTATCTAATAAATAACTATAAGGATAGTTAATATCAAAAAGTTTTGAAAACTCTGTTCAATCTTTTTTTAGTTTATATGTATACATATTAAAATCTCAATACTGAATATATAGATAATCAGTATCTTGTTGAGTAAATTCTCAGTCAAAAGAGTTTAATGTGTTTGTAGTTTTATAAATTAATTCATTATTTGTTCAATCTTTTTTAATTCTATATATTTCTTCTATATATGATAGTTCAAATGGTCAGTCTAATACTGGTCATATATCACCTTCAATATTTTTTTTGTAATATATATAATTTTCATCAGCAATTAAAAAATTAGCATTATTATCTAATATTAATTCTGGATTATTCGTTTCAATAACTTGTATATCAGAAATGATAGTTGTAGGAACAAAAGTAAGACTTAATCTATATATTTTATTATTATAATCAGATAAATATACCCAATCATTATCATTAAATAAATAACGATAAGCTCATGTAGAAATATTATCTATTTTCATATTATATATCGTTGTATCTGAAACTTTTTCTCAAGTATTATTTAAATCAGTTCAATCTTTTTTTATTTTATATAACTGATTTGATAAATTTGAATTTCTATAATAGATATAGTCTCAATTTTCAAATACATAATTATTTTGAGTAATTCATGTTATTTTATACCCACTTAAACTAGTATCTGAACAAGTTTCTTTGATTTTATATATTTTGTAACTATCAGTTGGATTTTTATAATAGATATATCCTCATTCAGAAAAAAGATATAGAAAATTATTGGTATTATTAAATAGTTTTAAACTAAAATCTTGTTTATTTGCTATATCTATATTATAAACTTTATTATTATTTGAATGGTTTTTAAAATATAAAACAGATCATGTTTTATATAAAAACTCTAGATTATATATTTCTGAGTTTATATCTCAGATATGTTCTCATCATACATTTTTAAATGAAAAACTTATATTTTCTTTATAAATAGCTCCAGTTAATGAATCTAAAGAATTAAGAAAATATGTACCATTAGTTTTAGTATATGATGTTTTTGCTATATTATTAGTATTATCAAGTTTAGCATAAGGTAAATCAGTTGTTCATGATGAAGTATTCTCTATTCAACATGCATCATTATAAGTACTTTCTGCATATGTGGTATTTGTATACAGAAAAGTAATACACAATAATATAAGTATTATATCAAATATTTTTTTCATAAATATATAATTTTGTAAAATAAAAACAATTAACATTTTCATTATACTGACTGACCTTAATTTAACATTAAAATTTTGAGGTAAAATTTCAATTTAGATTGATAAATAATAATTTTATTGTATTTATTTTTTATTTTACATTTTTACAACTCAAACTTTTTCTTCAAATTTATTATATTTTATTTTATAATAAGTATTAATTCAAACCATTGCAGCATTATCCATACAATACAAATTTTTAACTGGATAAATAAATTTTAATCATTCTTTATTAGCTAATTTTGAAATTTCATTTTTTAATTTATTATTAGCACTAACTCATCAAGCTAACATAACAGTTTTTACTCTTTTTTGCCTAGCTGCTTCTACTATTTTCCAAGCCATAACTTCTGTAACTGCATTTTCAAATTCAAAACTTAATTCTTTTTTATCTTTTAGACTTAATTCTCATTTTTCTTTTATTCTTTTATCAACTTCCCTTTTAATACTAGATTTTAAACCAGAAAAACTAAAATTAAATTCTCTTTTTACAAGCCATACTCTAGGAAATAAATTTGTTGATTTTCATCATTCTGCTTCATATTCAGCAGCTAATCTTGATATAATTGGTCAACCTGGATATTCAAGTCACATCATTTTTGCAGCTTTATCAAAAGCTTCTCATCAAGCATCATCTCAAGTACTTCCAAGTTTTTCTATATCAAACATAGATTTCATATAATAAATATCATTATGTCATCATGAAACTGTCAAACATACAAGTGGAAACTGTATTTCTTTTTCTTGTATTTCTAAAAAATTTGAAAAAATATGAGCTTCAATATGATTTATAGGAATTATTTTTTTATTTAAAACTGTTGAAATAGTTCAAGCAACTGTTGTACCAGTTAAAAGTGAAGGAAGTAATCAAGGATTAGTTGTTACTCAAATATAATCTATATCTTCTAAGCTTAATTTAACTTGATTTAATACATTTGTAAGCACCTTAAAAATATTGTTAGCATGTTCTCTTGCTGCAACCTCAGGTACTACTCAACCAGTTTTATTATGAATACAAATTTGACTATCTGTATCCATAGCTATTAATTTATCATTTTTAAATATTGCAATAGAAGTATCATCACATGATGTTTCAAAAGCTAGTATATACATTAGTTTTTATTAAATTTTATTTAAAATATTATTTTCTTCTCCAAAAATAACATTTTTCTCCTCAATTATATAATTTTCTCTTTTTATAAGTATCTTTTTTTATTAATCAATCAAATTCCATAAAACTAGAAATTATTCAACCTTTTAATTCAGGATTAAGTCTAAAAAGTTTATCTATATTATTATACATTCATTTTAAATCTTCTTCTTTTAATCTTTCTCAATATGGAGGATTTGAAACAAGAGTTCAATATAATTCTTTATCTAAATACTCTTTAAAGTCTTTTCTCTCAAAATTTATCTCTCAAGCAAGTCATGCTCTGCCTGCATTTTCTTTTGCAAGCTCAACCATTTCAGGATCTATATCACTTCCCATAATAGTATAATCTCAATCAAAAGTTTTTTTTCTAGCTAAAGCTCTCAGATTTTCAGAAGTTTCCCAATCTAAAAGTCATAATTTTTCAAAAGCAAAGGCTCTTTTAAGTCATGGAGCAATATTTTTTGCTATCATAAGTGCTTCAATAGGAATAGTTCAACTTCCACAAAATGGATCATAAAAATTTTCTTTAAATCTCCAATTTGAAAGTAAAACTAAAGCAGCAGCTAGGCTTTCTTTTATAGGTGCATCTCAAGCCTGAGTTCTATATCATCTCATATGAAGAGCATTACCAGAAGTATTTAATAATATTCTAGCTTTATTATCAATTATAAGAATTAAAATTTCTGCCTTTTGTAAATTTTCATCTTCATTTACTATTCATCTCTCACCAACTAAACTCTTTACTATAGCTTTTTTTCAAATACTTTGAATAGTTCTAGCTGAAAAAAGTTCACTTCTAATAGAGCTACTTTTAACATATATTGGAAAGTCTTTTTTAAAAATTTGTTTCCAATTAATTCATTTAACTAAATCAAAAAGAGCATCAAAATCTGTAATATTATCAGCTTCTCACATAAGTAAATAAAGTTTATTCCCTACTCTAGACCAATAGTTTACATTTGCTATAAGTTCTTTTTTTCCAGAAAAAGTCACAAGTCTATCTATAACTTCTTCTATTTTTCATCATTGTTTTTCTATTTCTTTTTTAGCTATACTTTCAACCCCAGCTATTGTTGATAATACAAATTTCATTTATTTTTTTGTTTAATTAATTAGTTATTTTTATTATACACATAAAAATTTTTAATCAAAAAAAGATGACAAAGTCATCTTTTTAGTTTAATCTTATTTTTAATAATTATTTTTTATTAAAAGTAGAAATTTTTTGGGTGGTTTAAATATAAGCACACCCTGAAGTGTATCTCTTATCTACAAAAGTAGAAATTTTTTGGGTGGTTTAAATAATGCTTAACATAACAGTTATAATGTATCTACAAAAGTAGAAATTTTTTGGGTGGTTTAAATAACAAGTGAATTTATGAGAATTATATTATCTACAAAAGTAGAAATTTTTTGGGTGGTTTAAATGAAATATTTTCATCAGTAATCCATTTATCTACAAAAGTAGAAATTTTTTGGGTGGTTTAAATACCAGATTTATAAGTATTAACATCAGGATATCTACAAAAGTAGAAATTTTTTGGGTGGTTTAAATATTTTAACATATTCTTTACAAGATTTTAATCTACAAAAGTAGAAATTTTTTGGGTGGTTTAAATTTCATACACCTATATCTTCTCAAGCAACATCTACAAAAGTAGAAATTTTTTGGGTGGTTTAAATATCATGCATTAGTCCAAACTGAATTATATCTACAAAAGTAGAAATTTTTTGGGTGGTTTAAATTGAAAATTATCTATTAAAATAGATCCATCTACAAAAGTAGAAATTTTTTGGGTGGTTTAAATTTTTTTAATGTATATTCTAAACCATTCATCTACAAAAGTAGAAATTTTTTGGGTGGTTTAAATCTGCAATTACTGGTCCAACAGGTTCTTATCTACAAAAGTAGAAATTTTTTGGGTGGTTTAAATAGTTTTATATTATACATATTTTGACTATCTACAAAAGTAGAAATTTTTTGGGTGGTTTAAATTAAAGATGTTCAAAAATTCTTAGCATATCTACAAAAGTAGAAATTTTTTGGGTGGTTTAAATATAGAAACTTGTAATGTTGCAGTAGAATCTACAAAAGTAGAAATTTTTTGGGTGGTTTAAATTGGTATAAGTTAGCATTACAAGATATAATCTACAAAAGTAGAAATTTTTTGGGTGGTTTAAATAATATAAAGTGGACTTTTAGTTATCTATCTACAAAAGTAGAAATTTTTTGGGTGGTTTAAATTTCAAAGTTATGAATAATTATACACATCTACAAAAGTAGAAATTTTTTGGGTGGTTTAAATAGTACTTTCCCCTACAATAAGCCTAAAAGATACAAATAAATTATCTTTCAAATTTATGACTTTTGGCTTATTATAAGAAAAGTAAAAATATTAAGACCTAGGTTTACAAAAAAATATTATTTTTTGCTTATTTACCAGAAAAAATCATTTTTTAAAACACACAACATAACTTCCACTTTTAATAAAAAATTATTATTAAAAATACAGAATATTTAAAAGAACATTTAATTTAAAATAAGTATATATTTTAAAAATAAAAAATCAAAATTATTATTTAAATTTAAAAATTTTATAAAAATAATAATTCCTCTTCTTCCATTGCAGGTTGTCAATATCTAATAACTTTTTCACTATGTGCTTTTGAAATTGGTATTATCAAAATACTATCTGCTCAGCTAAATTTTGGAGCAAAACTCATTTCAATTTCAGTTAACAAAATTTTTAAGATCCTATCACTATTTTTAACTTCATATACACTATATTGAAGCATTCTTCAAAATTTTTTTAATAGTTTTGAAAATTTTGTCCTTAATTTATTATTATGTATATCATAACTTACTATTAACATTTTTCTACAATTAGAATATAAATTTCCCTCTCCTCTAAGGAGAGGGCTAGGGTGAGGTTTTAAAATTTTATTTCTGGAAACTCATTTCTTCATTTCATAAAAAATTTGTAATAATCCTTTACAAAATAAAACATTTCTTTTTTATAAGCCATAATTTCTTTGAAAAATATAGAAGAATATTTTCTAGAATTTTCCCAAGGTAATACATAAGCTCAATTTGTAAATTTAAAGTCTTTATTATTTACTTGTCATAAATTATAGGCTTTAAGTAAAGCTTTATCAATAATAAATCTAAAAGGTTCCATCAAATCCAAAGCCAAACTTTTTCTTTGATACCAAGTTCTATGATAAACTCAATAAAAAGCATCAAATCAATAAAGTCTAACTAAAGCTTCTATAAAATGGAATAAATAAGTATATCAAATATCAAGTAATAAATTTTGAATGTCTCTTTTTGTTCTAGGTTCTCTTCTTTGCCATCAAACTGGTCAAAAATAATTAGAAAAATATAATTTTGCTATATTTCCTTCATATCAAAGTAATTCTTGATAATCTTTTGAATTTGGAATTTTTTTAATAATTTCTTTTATTTTTTCTATATCCCTTTTTATAAACCACTCTTTATTTCTTATATTTTTTAGTAAATTTAAAGAATTATTTACTTTTAATAAAACTATATTTTTAGCTATTTTTAACATCTCTTCTTCTGTTTTTTCATATTGTTTTTTTCTTAAAACAAAATTTCATTGAGTTTCATTTCAAACTACCAAATAAGGTAGTAAATTTTGTTTCATCAAAACAAGAGTAATTCAAAAATCCAAAAATTTTCTTATCAAAACACTTGTAATTGTAGTTTCTCAAATAAGAAAAATAGCAAAAATCTTATAAAGACTTACTTTATTTTTTATAGTATTTCATTCTTTTATTATCAAATTTTCATTTTGAAAACTAATATTTTTAGTATCAAAACTTTCAATAATAAGAATTTGTTTTTCTTCAAAATCAGGAAATTGTAGCATAATATTTTTTTAATTAAATAATTTTTGTAGAACTGTTTAGTAAAAACATTTTTATATTTTTTAATCAAATAATTTAAGTTGAGGATAGACTTCTCAAATATAATAATCACAAAGTTCTCTATAAATACATTTAAGACATTTTTGTGTATTTTGTTTCCAATTTTTTTGTAGTAAATCAAATTTTCTATATTTTTTTAGTAAATTTTCAAAATATAAAAGTCCATTAGTTGAAGGTTTATAAATTCTATATTTTTTATTATCTTTTACTGAATAAATCCAAAGGCTTTTTACATTGTATCACATTTCTTCAAGACAAAACATTTGTCACCAAAGTTGATATTTATATCATAAATAAATTTTTGGTTTTTTATTTTTATCTAGAAAAATTTGAGTTTTTCTTTCTATTAGTTCTCAAGTTAAAGTATTAAAAATATCTATTTTTCCTGCTATTTCATAGTAATCATTATAAACACTTACTCCTTGCAAAATATGTTTACTTGTAGAATAAGTTTTATTATCTATTGATTCATGGATTTTTGTCCCCTCTTTCTGAGCTTGTTCTTGATAGAGATTTTTTTCATAGTTATCATAAAGAGTATGATAATAAATTGATTTTGGACAGAAAATAAAATCATTTAGAGTTGATAGCTTTATATATTGTTCCATTTTTTGAAAATAAAAAATATGCTAAATTTATTTTAGCATATTTTGAGGGATTTGGGAAATTGTTAACTATTTCCACAAAAACTATCCCAATCTTCTATATTTACTGAAAAATCTTTCCATTTTATTTTTTCTAAACTTCATTTTTCATTCAAAAATTTATCTATTTTATTTAAAATAATTATTCATTTTCTAGCAATATTAAATGCTCAATTATCATCTCAATTTTCAACTCAAATTTCATTATCTTTCCTACTATCAAAATCACAAACAGGACAACAAATAAAATCTCAATCTCTAGAATTATCTCAAATATTAGAATTTCTAATATTTAAAATTGCATTAAAATTATAAAATAAATTCTTATACAATCTTTTTTCATTTTTTTCAATAATTTTTTCTATTAAATTTTCTCAAACTTTATAATCTATATCAAAATCATTAAATAAATTTTCTAAATTTTCTGTTATATTATTATCTATTGTTTTCCATCATTTTACTCAACTTTCTTCACTGCTTATATTTCTTTTTCTATCTCTATTACTAAAAACCTTTTTATTTTTATATTCAAAAATAAATTTTTCTCAATCAAAATAAATTTTATCTATTTCCTTTTTTAAACTAGTTCTAGCTTTATTTAAGTTAATATATTTAAGATAAATATCTTTTCTAAAACCACATTTAGGACAAGTACTAGAAGTATAAGCTGGATTTGTATAAAAAATAATTCAAGTTTGTTTTCAAACTTTTTCAAAAGTTTCAAAAGGAGAAGTTAACTGATAAGCACTTAAATAATGACCTTTTTCTCAATAATTTTTATCTTTAAAAGTTAAATAATTTAATTTTTCAATTAATGCTTTTTCTAATTTTTGATAAACTTGTCTTTCAATTTTTTGTCTTCATCTTTTAAATCAAGAATTTAAATCTTCAAAGACCAAAATTGCATTATATTTTATAATTAATTCTGCTAGTTTATGAACTATTTGACTAATATAACCTTCTTTTAATTCTTTTATAGTTCAAATAGTTTTCCAACTTCATCTAGCTTTTTGTCTTTCTTCTTCTCTTTTTACTAATTCTTGATAATAATCTTTTTTTCAAATTTTATTAAAACTTCATTTTACTAAATTTCAATTTTCATCTTTTAAAACTTTTCAATTTCTATCTATTACTGAATAATAAGCTAAATGTTTTTCTCATCTATCTATTCAAATAATATTTATTTCTTTATTTTTACTAATATAATTTAAAATTTTTTGGTTTATATTTTTAGTATGTTTAGCAAAATTTAATTTTATAGGACAATGAAAAAATAATTTATCAAGAGTATATCTTCTTTTCTCAATTATATCTATATTTGTTTTTCTAGTTTTATCTATTTTTTCTTTTAAACTAGCTTCTCTTCTAAAAATCTCAGCTTGTCAATTAAGTTTCAAAACTACATTTTTTAAATTATTTTCTTCAAAAAGTCATTTAAAATATATAGTATGAAGATTTTCTCTTCAAGTTTTTCATTCTGCAAAATCTTTATTATAAATTTCAAAAAGATAAATATAATAATTATTTTTTCAATTATTAAATATTCATTTTTCTAAAAAATCTTTAGAAATATTTTTTGAAAATTTTATTGAATATAAAGGAGAAGAAGATATATCAGATGCTAATTTTTTAGGATCATCATAATTTTTATTTATAAATTTTTCTAATATAGGATAAAAAATTACTAAATCTTTTAAAACCTCTTTTACTCTTAAAATTAATTCATTATTAGATAATATTTTTTTATCTTCTGAATATTTGTTTCAAAATTTTCAAGAATAGTTAGATCAATAAATTGTTTTTCAATCAGTTTGTTTATAAACCATTTTTTCATAAAAATTTCATTTTATTATATTATAAGCATTTTTATTTACTTTTTCATCTAAAATCCTAGAATAATTTGTTATTCATAAAAAAAATTTTCAATCTTTTCTAAAAATAAAAGAATAATATTGAGTATTTCATTCTGGACTATCTGGCCATCACTTTAAAAGAGTTCATTTTTCAAAATTTAGTTTAATTTTATCTGTTAAGTAAGGCTTTTTTGTTAAATAATTTCTAAATTCATTATAATATTTTATTATCTCATTATCAACATAAAACTTTTTAAATTCATTATAAAAATTATCATCAATATCATAATCTTTTTCTACACTTTCTTTTGCTTTTTCAAGTACAAAATATTTCATCATTCTAAAAATATTTAAAGCTGAATCTAAAAAATCTTTTATTATATCAATTTGTTTATCTTTATTTTTTTCTTCATTATCAAAATCTGATAAAATTAATATTTTTTCTTCTAAATTTTTCTTATTTTTATTATATTCTTCTATATTTTTTATAAACTCATCTACAAAAATAGTTAAAAATTTTAAAAATGCATCTTTTATAGTTATTTCTTCAAAATCTTTTTTAAAAATATCTCAATCAACTTGATTATTTGCTTTTTCTAAAGCAATTTTTATATTTTCTAAACTAATAAAATATGGCAAATCTAATTTTTTATTTTTATTCTTAAATCAAATATCTTCTTTTAAAATTTCTGTAATTAAATTCCAATTTGAAGGACCAAAAAATTTAGCTGAAATTGTGTTTAAAGACAGCTTTGATAAATAAATTTTTGAAAAATCATAACTTTCAAAATCATCTAATAATGATTTCATTAATTTTTCTCAAATTTTATTCTTTTTATTATTTTTTTCTATAAATTTTTCAAAATTTTCTTTTAAACTTCAAAAATTTTCAATTTCTATAAACTTATCTTCTTCTTTTTCTTCTCATAAAATTTGTTTATATAATTCTTTTAAAATAGGAAAATTCTGTTTTTTAAATTCTATATTTTCATTTCAATTTTTCTTTTCTTGTTTATATTTTGAAAATTCTGCTTGTTTTTCCAAATTAATTATTTCATTTAATCATTTTATTTTTTTTGAATCAATATTAGCTCATCAAATAATTTTATTATAATACTCTATTTGTTCCTCAATTAAACAATTATTATAATTTTTTAAATCAAAAAAATCATCAATATTTTCTCAATAATTGTCTAAAATTTCTTGTAATTTATTTTTTAATTTTTCATTATTTTTAATTTTTTCTTCATAATTTTTTTTATTTTTAAAGAAAAAAATCATATTTTCATCAATAATTCTTGTAGCTAATCTTCCTGATTTTCAATCATCAAGATAAAAATTTTCTCTACTATGATTAAAATTTGTAAAATAAGTTGTAAAACCTTTAAAAATTTGAAAAATATTTACTTTTTCTCAATTATAATTTTCTATTAAAACTTCATCTTTATATTTTTCTTCACTAAAAATTTGGTATAAAATATTTAAATTTGTCTCACTTAAAAGAATTTTATAAGAATCTCATTTTATAGAATATTTTTTTTCTTTTCCTTTCTCATCAATATAAGTATTTTCTCAAAAATATTTTTTCCATTTTTCTCAAGTTATTTTAAAAGAATTTACTATTTGTTTTCTTAAATCTTTTTTTATATTATCAAATTCTTTTTTCAAATTATCTTTTTGTTTTTTATCATTTGTTTTCTCTATTTCTAAAAATTTTTGATAAGCTTTGCTATAATCTAAATTAATATTTTCTAAACTTTCTTTTATAAATAATCTATGTAATTTATCTAAAAAAGGTTTTATTTTATGATAAGCTTTGTTTATAATTTTATCTTTTTTAAAAACTTTATTTTCTATAAGTAATTTTTCAGTTTCTCCTACTGGTTTTAACTCAAATCTCAATGTTTTACTAATTTCATAAAGATTAGTAAAATTTGAAAAATTATTATTCATAATATATTTTTAAATAGTATATTTTTATTATACACATAAAAATTTTTAATCAAAAAAAGATGACAAAGTCATCTTTTTAGTTTCCTCCTTTTTCTAATAATTTTTGTTTTTGTTCTTCAGAAAGATTTTCCCACTTTTTATTTAAATCAGTAGAGTTTTTTCTTTCTAAAACTTTTTGTCTAGATTTTTCTAAATCTATTTGTTTTTTAGTCTTAGATAAATTTATTTCTAAATTTCTAAAACTATTCATATCAAACACTCCATTTCCTGAATCTTCTTTATAAGAAATCTCTACTCTGTCACCTACTTTCGTAACAGTAAGAGTATCTGAAATACTAGAAGTAGAAACAAATAATTTATTTGGATTAGATTTTAGCTGTAAATAATAATAGGAATTCCCATCTTTTACATCTACTGAAAATCTAGTAACAATTGAAGTCAATTTTTTCAAATCTTCTTCACTTTCCATAATTACTAAGTTTCCTTTTGATTTCAATCCTGCTTTATAATTTCTAAGAGTTGTTTTTAAATCTTTTCCAACTCCTACAATAGAATAATTTTCTACCGAAACCATTGCAATCATTTTTACCAAACCTTCATTATCTTTAAGTGTCATAACATAAGTAGGAACACCAGATAGATTATAAAGTATAGGAAAAGTAGCTTTGTAACCCATATTTTGAACCATACCTTCTGCTGAAGCCATAGCTTTTGTTTCTGTAGCACCAGATTGTTTATAATAATGGGCTTCTTTTGTTCTAGTATTTACAAGTATAAAACCAACTGTAGAGTTATCTTTTCCGGCTGAAGAGATACCAGTATACCAATAAGATTTTCCATCATCACCATAAACCAAACTCATACCTGGAGTTACTTTTAATACACTTTCTTGTGCAAATTTTGCATTAAGCCAACCTTCAACATATTCCCCCCAATCATCTATCTGAGTAATAATAAAATCTTCAGGTTGAATTCTATCAATCCACTTTGGAGCATCTTTTATAGAATACTCTTTGATATCTCCATTTTGAGGATTAACAACAAGAACACCAACTGCATCATCACCAAAATAACCAACTTTTTTTTCATAAAGTGTTACAACATAGTAAGGATTCATTTCATCATCTATTTCAAATGAATAATCAGTACGACCTTTAGTCATATATCCATTAAAATAAATATATCTTGTGAGATTTTCTCCAAACCAAGCAGAATCTAAATATTTTAAATATATATCTTTCCCTCCTACTTTTTTGATTAATCTTACATCTCTTTCATCAGTAGCCGAAACTACTAGATAACCAGGTGTGCCTTTACCATCAATCCATTTAAAAAAACCTCTATATTCAAGTGGAGCAACCCAATACAAATCAGATTTTACCTTTTGAATACTAAAATCACCAAGCTCATACATACTACCAAGACCAGGAATACTTCCTAACTTTTTATCAGCTAATTTCTCAGCTAACTCCTGATCAACAACTCTAACTTTAGATAAATCTATAGGAGCAATATCACTAGTAAAATTACTAGTTTTTACTTCTCCAATAAGATTTCTATATTCAGAAGCATGAAAAGCTGACCAAGAAGTAAATATAGGTAAAATCAATATAAAAAATAAAGATATACCTATAACACCATAAGAAATATTTTTAAGTACTTTTTGTAGCTTCATATCTACTTCATCATACTTATTTAAAATTGTGAAAGAATATGATAAAAATAATAGACCTATAAGCAATATAAAAAATGGTAAACCATTAAATCCATAAGCAATTGTAGGCATCATTAAATAAAATAACACAATTGCACCTACTAAACCTATTCCACTTAAAATAATAACATGTTTCTTCATTTGAAACTCCTTTTGTTTTTGTTTTTTCTATTTCTAGTTTATTTATTTTAAC
>JALSMB010000038.1 GCA_026988025.1 Candidatus Altimarinota bacterium
AATATGTATTGAATTTCAATCTAAATATAATCATTTATTTTTACTTAAAAAATCTATTTGTTTTTTATTAAATTTAATATTTTTATTATCTAGCTTCTCTAATAAATCTATATAAGTTACTGTGGCTATGTCGAAAAATTTTTGATATTTTTCTTTTGATATACTTTCAAGTTCTCATTTTATATCTATATATTTTTCAACTGTATCTCTTATTGTATTTGGACTTATTATATCAATAGTATCTTCTAATTTATCTTCTTCATTTGCTATAATATTTTCTAGTTTTAATGAATCATCTTTTAATTTATTTTCTTTTAAATTTATTTTTGAAGATATTCAATTTAGTAGTATTTTTATTTCTTTTTTAGTATTATTTGTAAATTTTTCATTTTTATATTTTTTATATAATGTATTTAATTTTTGTAATTCTTCTAATTGTTCCTCTAGTATATATCTTTCTTTTCAAGTTTTTGAAATATTGATTTTTTCTATTAAATTATTTATAGATTTTTGTAGAGTAGGTATATTATTTATTTTTTTTTCTAACTTTTTTACATCATTTAATAACTCCTGTTTTTCAGGAGCCATTAATTCATATCATGCAGATTTAAGTTTATCTGAAAAAGTCATATAAAATTATTTATCATAAATATAAATAATTTTATCATAAATATCTAAAAAAACAAAATAGATATATCTATTTTGTTATAAACTAGCTAACATAGTTTTTGTTTCATTTTTAGGTCTTGGATTTTTAATATTATCAAGTATTAAATCTATTTTATTATTTGAACAAAAAGCTTTATTTATTCAATCATCATGGTGATAACTTTTTTCAGTTTGATCTTTTGCTAATGAAGCCCATTCTTTTGATAGATTTAGTTGAAAATCATCTCTTTTAATTTTTCATTTTAAGAAATCTTCTAATCATCTTTCTTTTAATTTAATATATGCTATTTTTTCTTGAAAATTAGGAGTGAATTTTTGAGTATTTATATCTATATTGTATTTCTTTGATAGATTTTTTAATGTTAAATATAGAAATTGATATTTTCAAGTTGCAGATGACCCTTTTGTTTTAATACGTTTTTTCATATCTATTAAAACCTTTTCTAAGGTCATTTTGGTATATTTTATTTTTTGTTGATTTCAATTACTAAAAATTGCATTATAATTATTATTTGTATTTTCTGCTTTTGATATTAATGCTAATAATTCTTTTATAGCTTTTTGTCTATGAATTATAATTTCTTTTTTTAAGCTCGAATTATATGTTAATATATTTTTATCTAATCATGCTTTTTTAGAAATATATTTTAATCATTTTGCCCATTTTCATCAAAAATCTTTTTTAATATGAAGTTTATATGCTTCTTCAAATGTTAAATGACTAAAATAAATTTTAAATTGATCTAATCTTTCTAATGTAGCATAAAAATCAAAGATTTTAGTTAAACTACTATTATCGTTTAATTTATTCTCTATATTTATTCTACTACTTAATAACTCTATTTTATGAAAAAGTACTTTTTTTGCTAAATTTTTATTTTTTATAGAGTCTATTAAATTTTGTGTTGATTTTAATTTTTTAGATAAAATAGATAGTTGTTTTATGTTGTTTATTTTTAAAATATTCTTATTACTTGATGCATATTTTAAAGTATTATTTATAGGAATATTTAAATTAGCTTTATTTGAAATAATATTTTTTTGATTAGTTGTTTTTGAAATATTTTCTGTATTTGTTGTATGTTTTGATATATGGTTTGCATTGCTTAATTTATCAAATTTTTCTTTTTTTGAATCTATAGTTTTATCTTTTTTAACTACTTGCTCTATATTATTAGATGATTTTTTAGTATTTTTTGTTGATTGTATTATTAAACTTTG
>JALSMB010000039.1 GCA_026988025.1 Candidatus Altimarinota bacterium
TTCGTTTGAGTAATTTATTATGTCTGTTTCTTCTAAAAAATTTGTCATTTCTTTGATGCTCCTTTTGCCAGATAACGGTTGAACTGAACGATAATTTTCCCGCGAGGGTAAATTATTCGTTCCTATGTTTTGTTAACTTGTTCTGCAATGTGTATATAAAATTCTAAAATTTCAATAGATTTACTCAATAAATTTTCAAAAACATTACTTAATGACTTGTTATCTATTTCAAATACTTTAGTACTTTTTTTATAATTTTTACCTTTTCTATGAGCAGAACTTGAAGACCTCAAATTTTGTAACTTTCGTAAAAAGTCAATAGCATCAATATTATCTATAATTTTATTATTTTCTAATATTTTTTCTAAACGATTTATACTGCCCTTTACATCTTTAAGCTTATCACTATTGATATATTTATTTAATTCTTTTTCATTTAATGAATCAACTAATACTTTCGTTAAAGCAAGAACTAATTCATCAAATTCTTTTTGCTCATTTGTAGATGGAACTCTTAATGTTTTAAAGTAGTGTTCATCTCCTTTTGATAAAGGCAATAAGAACTTCCAACCTAATTTTTCTTCTGAAATTTGAGCTAGTTCATTATATTTACTTTTAAAAATATGTTCAGGATGTTCAGAATTTGTAAATTCTGCTAAAAGTTGTTGTTTATAATATGTTTCACTAATAGAACCAACTGGTGGTATATTAAAAGAACGCCAATAAAGTTGTTCTTCATAGGATAAACTCCGTCCTAAATCTCCCAACCAAACACAGACCATATCATCTTGATGATTATCTATAAACATACTCCATAATGAACCACAATAAAGCATAGATGGAGTTATTGAATATTTACTTGGTTGATTATAATATTTATCTAGTACCTCTTTTTTAAAAAAAATAGGTGTTAGATAATCAGGTATATCCTTTTTAGAAGTAAAATTATTTGATAACTCATCTGGATTTGATGTAAAAACAACTTCATTTCCATTATCATCAATAGTTATAATATATTCAACAAATTTATCTTTTTTTTTACTACTTGGATTTTCAAAAGGTACTATTAGTTTTTTACCTAATAATCTACTAAAAGTTTTATTTGTACTAAATCCTCCAAAATCACCATAGTTTAAAGTATAAATTAATAAATCATCTTTATAAGTTTCATTTTTAGATAATTCTAATTCTTCTAATGTAAATTTACTATGTTCACGCATATCGAATTGTAATACTAAACACATATTTTTTACCACTAAAAACTCTTTTATTTCTTTTAGTCGTATTTTTATTTCATCTTCTTGTATATCAATAATTAAATACTCATTTCCATCAACTATTTTATAATATTTATGCTCTTTAGAATCATAATATAAGTTATGAAATAATCTAAATTCTTCAGATATTTCAATATATTCCTCTTTAACATCATAAAAATTTCTTGTAATTACCAAAGGTTCAATCCCTTGATTATCTCCATACCTAAAATATTCTATTTCCCCTTTATCTTCATAAAAATATGGATATCCATCATTATAATTAAAATTCCAAGTAGTGCCTGACATAATTTTATCTATTGTATCATTTGTGATTAGCATAGGATATATACCATAATTAGATTTATCATCAAACTTAGAAAGGCATATCGATACCATTTCTGAAACATTAAAATTTTGTTTAAAATACTTAATAGTTGATAATTGTTGTAATCTGTCTTTTTCAGATTTCATGGTATTCCTTATTTTTAGTAAGTTAACGGTCGGGCTGAGCTTCATTAATGTCTATTTCAGAAAATTCGCTTGCGATTTTCTGGAAGAGACTTTGATGTGAGACTCCTGCCATTTGTTGTATGTAGCGAAGCGGAATACGACAAATGGT
>JALSMB010000040.1 GCA_026988025.1 Candidatus Altimarinota bacterium
TGCTTTAAATATTATTAAATGAGAGTATTAAAAAAGAATAACAATTTTGTTATTCTTTTAATTTTTTCTTATATATTCTAAATCTAAACTTTCTCATTTAAATCAAAATATATCTGATGTACCATTTTTAGGAAGATTTCATGCATTTTTTCAAACAAATTTCATTTTTTCTTTTTCTAAGTAGTAAGAAAATTCTTCTTCTACCTCTCTTCCTGAATATATCTCAGGTTTATTACTTAAATTAGCACTTGTAAGAAACATTGGTCAATTTTCTTTAACTAATCTTTTTTCTGTTTCGTTATTTACAACTCTGAAAGCAAATTTTATATATATATCTCTATTAATAAATTCATTATTATCATCATCAATGTAGTTTATCCAAAGTCTTAATGAATCTGATTCTGTTAGTATTGTAAATGGTTTTTCATATTTTTTTAAAAAATCTATTTGTTCTAGATTAAGATCTGTGTTTTCTTCTAACCATTTAAAATCTGGAACTAAAATAGCTAGAGGTTTATCTAAATCTCTTTTTTTTATTTTATAGATTCAACTGTATGCTTTAAGATCATGTATTGGACAAGATATTCAAAAACAAGTATCTGTAGGTAGTAAATATATCATAGGTTTTTTATTTTATTGGGCTAGCTAATGGAACTCATACTTTTCTAGGATATTTTATATGAGTTTTTGAAATTTTTTCTATTAAAACAATTGTTCTTTCTTGATCTCATAGAGTATAATTTTTTACTTTTTTTATTTTAGCTCATAATCTTGATAAAGCTTTTTTAGCCGACTTTAACTCATCTTTATCATTTAACTTATATGCACAAAATATTCAACCTTCTTTTAATAGTGGTATTACATATTCTAAAAGTGTTGGGAAATATGCTGTTGCTCTACTTGTAACATAATCAAATTGTTCTCTGTATTGTAAGTTTTGACCTATTTCTTCTGCTCTTCAGTTTAAAGTAGTTACGTTATTTAATCATAATTCTTCTACAAATCAATCAATTGCTTTTAATTTTTTACCAACTGAATCAATTCATACAAATTTAACTTCAGGATTAATTATAGCTAGTGGTATAAGTGGAAAACCTCACCCAGTTCACATATCTGCTACTTTTCATTCAAGTTCTACAAATATATTTAACATTATAGAATCAATAAAATGTTTTTCTATAATTCAGTCCTTATCTCTGATAGCTGAAAGGTTTATTTGTGAATTTTTTTCTATAAAAATATCTAAAAATTGTTCAAATTTTTTTAGTTCATGTTCTTCTAATTCTAGCTTATATTTTTTGAATAACTCTTTCATTTTATTATTTTATTAAATACTTGAAATATGGGCAGATTATATATAATTAATTTAATATTACAATTAAAAATATATGTTAAATACTAAATTAACAAAGTCCATATTACATACAACTGATAATTATATAAAAGCCTTAGTAAAGTGAGGTGTTTTAACTGTTTTTGATTTATTAAATCATTTTCCTAGGGATTATGAGGATAGAACAAACGTATTGGATAGTTTTTCACTTATAAATATTAAAGAAAAAAATACTATTTTAGTTAAACTTATTTCACTTAATTCTCAAAAAACATCTGGGTGAAAATTATTAACAAAAGCAGTTTTAGAGGATAAAAATGGTTTTTTATCAGAATCAGTTTGGTTTAATAGAAAATATTTAGCAACTCAACTGAAACCATATGAAGGTAAAAAAGTTTTAGTTAGTTGAAAAGTTAAATATGCTTTTTGAAAAGTCACCTTTCAATCTCCAGAAGTAGAAACAGATTTAAATAAGACTTGATGAGAAATTATTCCTATTTATTCAGATATAAATTATATTCCAAGTAAATGGCTTGCTCCAAAAATTGAGTTACTTAAAAAATATATTTCTGAGATAATTGAAGATTTACCAGAAAATATTATTAAAAAATATGATTTTATTTCTAAAAAAGAAGCTGTATATAAAATACATTTTCCAAGAAATAAAAATGATATAGAAATAGCTAAATATAGACTGGCTTATTGAGAATTATTTCATATAAATTATAAATCTATTTCTAGTAAGTATGAAACAAGAAAAGTTACTGAATGAAGAGCATTAACTATTAAAATGAATGTTGATTTAGTTAAAGAAATTATGTCTAAAATGCCTTTTGATTTAACTGATCATCAAAAAATTGTTCTTTTTCAAATACTTAAGGATATGGAAAAACCACACTCAATGCAAAGACTTTTAGAATGAGATGTTGGTACAGGTAAAACAGCTGTTGCTTTAATTGCAGCTATACATGTGATAGTTGAGAGTAGAAAAATGGATAATGAGATTCAAGTAGCAATTATGGCACCAACTTCAATATTAGCAAGGCAACATTTTGAATGAATGCAAGAATTATTAATGAAATATAATATTAGTTCACATTTATTAGTTTGAAGTCTTACTAAAAAACAAAAGGAAAAAGTGCAAGCAGATATTAAAACATGAAATATAGATTTAGTTATTGGTACTCATGCTCTTGTTCAGGATGATGTTACTTTTTATAATTTATGATTTGTAGTTGTAGATGAACAACATAGATTTTGAGTGAAACAAAGAGAAATTTTAGAAAAAGGATTTTGAAATAAAACTGGTATAGTTCCACATAATCTTAATATGACAGCAACACCTATTCCTAGAACTTTAGCCCTTACATTATATTGAGATCAAGATTTATCAATTATTTCAGAATATCCAAAAGGAAGAAAAGATATTTATACAAAAGTTGCTAAAACAGAAAATCAGAGATATGAAATAGAAAATTTTGTTAGAGCTGAGCTTGAAAAAGGTAGACAAGTTTTTTGGATTTCTCCACTTGTAGAAGAATCAGAAAAAATGGATTTAGCAAATGCTATATCTGTTTATGAAAACCTTGAAGCTATTTTTTCAGAATTTAGGGTATGACTTTTACATGGTAAAATGAAAGCAAAAGAAAAAGATTCTATAATGAAGGATTTTGTAGATAATAAAATACAAATTTTATCAAGTACTTCAGTAGTTGAAGTTTGAGTAAATATCCCAAATGCAACTATTATGTGTATAGAATGAGCTGAAAGATTTGGTTTAAGTCAGTTGCATCAATTTAGATGAAGAGTATGAAGATGAGATTTTCAATCATATTGTTATTTGTTTCCAACAAAATGAAATTATACTGATAGATTAAAAGCTATGGAAACTACAAATAATGGGTTTGAATTAGCTGAAATAGATTTAGAAATAAGATGACCAGGTGAGGTTTATGGTTTAAGGCAATCATGAGTTCCAGATTTAAAGGTAGCAGATTTGAAGGATTTAGAATTAATTAGTCAGATTAGGGAAGATATTGAGGAATTATTTGAAAAAAAAGAAAAATAAGTTATATTAAGTAAAAGTTTTTTAAGTATAGGTACCGGTACCTATACTTAAAAAACTTTATTTTGGTACCGGTACCTATTTTTTGAAATATTTTTTATGACTCTCTTAGAATTCTTTTTTATAATTGCTTGAATAATTATATTGGTACTTGCTATTGATATATGAAGAAAAGAAAAGTTTAATGCTTTGCATTTTATACTTTTTATTTTAATGTGAGGATGATTACTAATCTTTGCATTATTTCCTAGTGTTTTAAATAGTATTTGAGACATTTTTTGAGTTGCTAGATGAGCAGATGTTTTAGTTTATGGTTCAATAGTATTTTTACTTTATTTTGTTTTACTTTTATTATCTAAGCATGTTGAAAATAAAGAATCTTTAACTAGTTTGATTAGAGAATTAGCTATAGAAAATTCTGATAAAAAAATAATAAAATGAAAAGAATGCTTTATTATTCCTTCATATAATGAGTGAGAAGTTATAAAAAATACAATACAAAATATTTTAGATAATTGATATAAAAATATTTTAGTTATAAATGATTGAAGTCGTGATAATAGTAGGAAAATATTATCAGATTTTTGAGATAAAATAATAGTATTAACTCATTATAAAAATAGAGGGCAAGGAGCTACACTTGAAACTTGATTTGAATACATTAGAAGATATTGAGAAGTGGAATATGTAATTACTTTTGATGCTGATTGACAACATAGTTTAGAAGATTTGAAAGAATTTGAAAAAATCATGAAAGAACATAAAAAAATAGATGTACTTTTGTGAAGTAGATTTATGTCAAAGAAAAAGATTTGAGTTCCATTCATGAGAAGAATCATTTTAAAATTATGAGTTATTTTTACTTATTTTATAAGTAATATAAATTTAACAGATACTCATAATGGTTATAGAGTAATTAGAACAAAAGTTTTAGATGAGATTAAAATAACTCAAGATTGAATGACTCATGCTTCTGAAATAATAGATATTATTTCAAATAAAAAAATTACTTACAAAGAAGTTCCAGTTCATATAATTTATACTGAATATTCTATGGCAAAATGACAAAGCTCATCTAATGCTATTTGAATAGCTATGAGAATAATCTGGGCTAAATTTTTTAAGTAAAAAATTTTAGGTCAAAATTTTAAGGTAAAATTAATGTCTATGAGTAATATAAGTTTTTATATTACTTTTTTTATTGTATGAAAATTAAAATATTTATAGTTTTTGTATTAATTTATACTTTTTTATTTAATGAAGTTTTTGCTTCTATATTATTTTTTGATATTTTACCAAATACTGAAAATGATAAGATTTTAGAATATATTGAGATATATAATTCTTGAAGTATAGATAAAAGTTTAAGTTGATTTATATTAAAAGATAAATCGGGTAAAGAGTTTATTTTTTGATCATGAGATATTTTATTAGCATGAAAAACTAAAAAATATTTTAGAGATGCTACTAAGATTTTATTAAATAATACAAATGAGGAATTATATTTATATGATAATTCTTGGAGTTTAATAGATAATTTTTCTTATACTTGAAGTAGTAAATGAAAAGTTATACAAATAATTAAAACTGGTACATGAGTTTTAGAAAATAATATTAGCAATTGAAATATTAAAACTAATACATGAATTATATATAATACTTGAAGTATAGAATCGACATGAAGTAATGAAATTAATAGTGATATTTCAAGTGTAAATTGAACATGAGTTATTGATAATAATACTTGAAGTATAGAGTGAGTATGAAATATAAATAGTGATACTTGAAATATTATAGATACTAATACTTGATTAGTTGTTAATAATACTTGAAGTATTTTAGAAGAAATAGAAAATAATTTTGAATTAAAATTTAGTTTTCAAAATCCTAGTTATATTTTAGAAAAAAATAAAATAAAAGAAAAATATATTTGTGATAATAGTAAAAAAAATTGTAAGATAAATTTAGATTTACGAAATAGTTTTACATGAAATTTTAAAGAAAAAGATTATGATTGTAGTATAGATTTTTGATTTGATTGATGGAAAAGTTGAGAAGAAAATAAATGTAATCCATGAACTATTATTTTCCCAAAATGATATTATGATATAAAATTTAGGATAATTGAAAAATCAAATTCTTGAAATATTTTTACTTGATGATTTGTACTTGAAAATAAAATAGAACCAGAAATTATAGAAAAAGAAATAATAAAAGAAGTAGAAGTAGAAAAAATAGTAGAAAAAAATATATGTAAAAATGAGTGAGAAATATTAGATGATTTATCAATACAAAAAGAAAAAATTGAAAATAAAATAAATATAGAAAAACCAGAAATACTTATCCAAAGTTGATTAGATGAAAACAATAATTGTAAAAAATTGGTTTGTAGTGTAAATTTAAAGTATGAGGAAAAAGATAAATTAGAAAGATGTGAATGGGAATTTTATTGATGAAGTTTTAAATGAAATACTGATAAAAAATGTAATCCATGATATGTAAAATACTGAATTTGAAATTATAAAATAAAATTAAAAGTTTTTGAAAAAGATAATGAAAATAATTTTAAGGAAAGTATTTTAGAAATAAAAAATTTTAAAAAAGAAAAAAGTGTAAATAAAAAAAATAGTATAGATTTTAAAAAAGAAGATAAAGGAGATTTAGATAATAAATTATTAGAAGAAGATAATAAAAATATACAAAAAGAAATAAATAAAAATAATATTTTAAGGTTTATAAAACTTTGAGACTTAAATATAAATCCAAAATGAAGAGATGATAATGAATATATTGAGATTAAAAATTTGTCTAGTAGTTGAATTTTTATGTGATGATGTAGTTTAGATGATAAACTTGATTGATGAAGTAAAAAATATGTTTTTGAAAATGATTTTATTTTAGAGAAAAATAAAAGTATAAAAATATATAAAAAGCAAAGTAAAATTATTTTAAATAATTCAAAGGATGAAGTAAATTTGATATGTAACTGAAATATAGTTGATAATTTAAAATGGGATTTTTCTATAAAAGAAGATTATATTTTAAATAGAGAAAAATTGATAGTAAGAGAAAAAATAAATGAAATAAATGATATTTTAAAAGTTAAAAATATATCAAAAAAAGAAAATATAAATTTAGTAAATTCAGAAAATAATAATAAAAATAAATCTATAAAAATAATCTCAGATGAGATTAAAATAAAAGAAAAGCTAAATGCAAATATAAGTATTCAAGGTAAAATATGAACAAATAAAATTTTAAATTGAAATAAAATAACTTGTTTAGAAAGTTGTAGTATAAATTTTGATTGATCTAAAAGTAGTTGAAATATAAAAAAATATTTATGGGATTTTTGAAATTGAAAAAAATATGAATGAAAAAATCCATGATATATCAAGTATGAAAAATTATGAAAATATTCAGTTATTTTAACTACTATAGATGAGAATTGATTAAAAAATAAAACAAATTTTTTAGTAAATTTTGAGAAAACTCCTAAAAAAATAAAACCTTCAGTAGCTAAGTCAAAAGAAAAGAATAATGATTTTAATGAAATAAAAAATGAAGATAAGTCTGATTTATATATAAATAAAACTGAAATAAAAGAGAAAAAGGATATGACAAAAGTAGAGATATTATTGTATGTGTTGATTTTTGTTTTTAGTTTAAATTTGATTGTTTTAGTTTTGAGGAGAGAAAAGTTGATATAAAAATTTTAGGTCTAAAAATTAAGGTGAAATTAAGGTCTATAAGTATAATATATATTATTTATTAAAAATATTTTATGAAAAAAGTATTAAGTGCAATGTTTTTAGTGTTATTAAGTTTATATAACACTAATGTTTTCGCTGAAAATCTTATTTATGATAATCCTATTGTAAAATCAGATTATATTAATGATTATACATTAATTGATTGTACAAATTGAAATAATGAGGATTGAATTGCTTTTGATAGTAATAAATCTTTTGCAACATTAAAAGTTTGAATTGAAAATACTATTAATTATATAAATGAAAATATAAATAAAGTTTGAAATGAACAAACTGCTTCATGATTAGTTTTAAATATAAAAGTTAAGTGTAGTTTTGACGATTTATTAAATAAAACTATAAATCTATGATTTGATTGAGTTAATTATAATAATAAATTAATTATTGAATGAATTGATGATAATTCACTTATTTTTAAAGAAACAAAATTTAAAGTTTTAGAAAAAACTGGAAATATTACATTTAAAAATGCTAGATTTTTGAATGAAAATATTTGATATTTTGAAGATCAAGTTTTTAATACTTCTACTAATATTAAATATCCTTCATCAAATTGAATAACTATAGAAGATTCATATATTAAATTAAATAAAAATATTAATATATGAATTAATTCTCAATATTATGTAAGAACATTTTGGTATTGAAGTGCTAGACGGTCATATACATATTTATATAACTATACCAGTAAACAAAAAATAATTAATTCAAAAATAGATGTGGATCTAGATTGAGATTATATTTTTAAAATGCCTTATTTTCTGAAAGACTCAGAATTGAATTTTATAAATAAAACTTCAACTTGAATTTATGATATTTCTTTTTCAGAAGAATGAAATCCCAATAATTTACCAAAAATAGATTATTCAATTTTAGTTTCAAATAAAATAAATCTTTGATGAAATAATTTAAAAATAGAAAATACTGATCAAATTTCATTTTTAAATAATAAAATTTCAAATATTAAAAATATAAATATGTGAGATAATACTTTGTATATAAATAATTTAATTGAAAATAATACAAAAATTGATATTTCAAAATATAAAAATTTATTTAATAATATTTTTAAATCTTGATTTACTGATAGTTACGATATAGAAAATTATAGAAGAAATTTTGCTTTATCAAATATTTGAAATTGATGAATTTGATGGATTTATAATAGAGCAAGAGATTTTATTTTTTGAAATATAGAAATAAATAGTGCTGATTTATATAAGGAAATCACAGGACAAAATTTAGCAAATTGATTATGAGATATTTATGTAATTTTTAACTATTAATTATGAAAATATATAGAAAAATAATTTTATTTTGATTATTTTATTTTTTCTTCTATTTAAATTGATTTGCTTGATTTGAAATAAATGATTGATGAAAAATTTATAAAAATATATGAGAAATAAATTGATATAATTGAAATGTAAATTGAATAAATTTATGATATATATGAAATAAGTTAACTAATGATTTAGATAAAAATATAATCTGAAAGAATCCAGTATGATATTTTGATAAAAATAAGATTACAAAAATATTAAATACAAATCCAGAATATTTTATGAATTTATGATATATATGAAATAAGTTAACTAATAATTTAGGTAAAAATATTATATGAAAGAATCCAATATGATATTTTGATGATAAAAAAATAACAATTATAAAGAAACAGGATTTGAATTATAGCTTTCCAATATGATATTTATGAAATATTGTTATTAGTTCAAATAATAAAAAGAAAAAATATATAAGAACTATTTGATATAGGTGATTATTAGAAGAATATATTAAATTAAATACTACGGTTTATGCTTTAGAAAATCATATAAAATTAAAGGATTATAATATTTTTGTAGAAAATATTTTAGATTTTTTATTTAGTTCTAGAGATAACTTTACTTTAGTTTGAGATGATATAAATAAAATAAAAACTCAAATAGAAAAAACTAGTTTTTTAGATAAAATAAAAGTATTAATATTATATTCAAAAGAAATAAATAATTGATTTAAAAGAAATAAATCAGAAATACAAAGAAAATATATAATAAAATATTATTTAAATTAATAAAATGAAAAACTTCATAAATAAAAATTCAAAATGGATAGTAAGAATATTTATAATACTGTGAATATATTTAATATATAAATTATTTTCAATATCAATGTATACAACATGCTGATGATGAGGATGATATATAAATATGTGTATAGTTCCAGATATACATTATGAATGGATAAATTCATCAATAATATCAGTAATATTTTTTGTATTATCACTATGAATAATATATATAATAAGGAAAGAAAAAGATAAAACAAAAAAAGTAATACTAGCTTTTTTGATACTATTAATGTGATTAATTTGAAAACAAATATTTTATATAGTATCACCAGACTTTAAATTTTATTTTACAGATGAAAATCTAATATATATGGATAAAGATTTTCATCCAAAAAATGTAGATTTATACTTAGAATACATGTGAAAATATTGTAATGATAATATGGATAATTTTAGTTACAAGAAACTGCAAAGAAGTTCAATGTGTTGATGAAAGTATTTATATGATTTTGAAACAGTAGAAGATTATAAAAAAGTGTTCGATTATGCAAATAAAAATAATATGAGAGAATTATACAGAGTTACATTCATATGAGCTCAAGATTTTTGATTAGAAAAAATTATAAAGGGTTATAATAATGATACTTTTTATGGGTATGTAATTAAAAAGAATTGGGCAGATATTAAAACTATATTATTAATGAGTAAGATAACAAAAAATAAAAACTTAATTAACATTTTTAATTATATTAATTTAGAATATTTAAAATGAAATAAGATTATATTTAATGACTTTTTTAAAGAGAGAGAATATTGGGAAATTATTGAAAATAAAATAGATAATAAATTAGAAAAAATCAAAATAATAAATACAAAAGTATTTTAAAATTAATCATAAAATAAAATGAAAAAAATAACATCAATATTGTTATTGGTATTTTTAAGTATGCATCAATTATTTGCATATAATTTATCTGATAATGATAAAAAACAATTAAATTTTGAGTTTAATTCTTGTAAAAATATTAAGCAAACGGATATTCCAACTATTTTTATTCCTTGAATACTTGCTTCTTGGTATAGTGAAGAGTGATTTAAAGATTCAAAAATAAAAAGATGGATTCCTGATCCTATAACACATGTTTATGATACTTTGTTTAAAGTTTTTTATGAAGAGTGATGATATAGTATAAAAGATGTTTTTTATAAAGATCAATTTGAAACATATATTGATTGAAACCCTAAGCATAGTTTATATTTATTTGGTTACGATTGGAAAAAAGATAATAAAATAACTGCCAAATTATTAAGTGATTTGATTTATAAAATAAGAGTAGAATATGAAAAACAAAATTGATGTGATATATGAAAAGTAAATATTATAGCTCATTCTATGTGATGACTTGTTGCTAGATCTATGCTTGAAAATATGTGTGCTAGTGATTATGATATAAAAAATTATTATAAATATATTAAAAAATGAAAATTAAAAAAAATTAGTTCAAGTAATTGTAATAATTATACAAAAATAAATAAATTTATTACTATTTCTACTCCACAAAGAGGTTCTCCATGATGATTACCAATATGGACTAAATGAGATATAAATCAAACAGAAGAATGAGGGAAAGCCTTTGTTTTAAAAATGCAATTATGAGTTTATACTAATGATGCATTATATAAAATTATACATTGATATAATAAAAAAGTAGCTAATTGAATAATTACTATTGGACAGTTATTGCCTGATATATGAAATAATTGAGATTATAATTATGATTTATTATATTTAAAGAAAAAATGAGAAAAAATTTGAAAAGAAAATCATCCACAAAATAGTTTTTTAGAAGAATTGAATAAAAAAGAAAATATAGAGAAAATGTTTAAAAATATTTTAGGGAAATATAGTTTATATTATTCTGAAGTTACATGAAAAAATGATAAAAATAATATAATTTGATTTGAATTATCAAAATTTGATAATGATAGAAATTTGTATTTAGATTGAAAAGATAAAACAGAGATTTCTAATTGAATAGATATTTATTCTAATTATTTAGAGAAACCTAAAGATACTATATATGATGTTAAAAAAAATATTAGAAATAGTTACTTATTATGATGAGATTGAACTGTTCCAACTAAAAATTTACAATTGGTTTCAAATGATAATAAGGATAATAAAAAAATTAAAAATAATAAATTTGAAAATATAAAAGTAGAATGTTTTGATGATTATATTTATAAGAAAGAAAATAATTTATCTCTTATGTTATGAAGTTTTAAGTGAGAATTGTGCTCTCATACAGGTATGCCTATTTCAACTTCTTTAGATGTATATAATAATATTATAAGTAATAATTTAGAAGTAAATGACCATATATTAAAATATACTGAAAATGAATTAAAAGAACTATATTCAAATATATGATATTTAGATTATAATATATGAAATAATACTAAAATAAATGATTTATTTAATAAAAATTTCATAAATCAATTTGAGGAAAATAATGAGGATAAAAAAAATGTTGATGAGTTTATAAAAAATAGAATAAATGATAATGATAGATTAGGGTTAAAATTATGAAATATAGCTATGGGAATTTATCATTATGAAATTCGTTCTCCTATAAATATAGTAATACAAGATGAAAAATGAAGAAGAATCTGAATTAATCCTAATACCTGAATGATAATAAATGAAATACCTTGAGCTTGGACAAGTTGAAATACTGAATGAAGTGGTGAACCGGAATTTTTCTTAATACCAAAAACTAAAAAATGATTAGTTAATCATAAATTAATTAGTAATCCTACTTGAAATTGAGAATATCATATAGTTATAAGACTCTTAGAAAAGAATAATTGAGTTTTAGAAGAGCAAAATGAAATAATAATTTGATGAGAAGCTAAAATGTGAATCGATGAAAAATATGAAGTTAATATTTCTGATAAATGATGAAGTTTTATAAAAATTAATAATAAAATAGAAGAAAAATATAAGGATTTATTAGAAAATATATATTTTATCTTAGATAATAAATACTCTAAAAAGAAAAAAGAAAAATTAAAAAATAACTTAGAAAAAGTTATTTTTAGGGGAAATAAAGATAATAAATATACTGATAAAGTATTTTATTTAGTATGAAAAATTTTTAATTATTTAAATAAAAATTATGAATAAATTTATAATTATACTTTTGCCATTATCACCAATAATTTTATGATTATTTTTATGACTAGCTGAAAAAAGAAAATATATATATGAAATAAAATTTCTTATATTTTTATTCCTTTTTATTATATTTTTCTTATATCTATACAAAGATTTATTTAAAGCATGAACAAATAAAATAATAAATCTATTATTTTTTATATCTTTGGTATTAGTTACATATATATGGTTTCAATACTTTGAGTATTATTTGTATTTTAATTTAACTTTATAATTTACTACTTTATGTTTAAAAAATTTTTATATATATACATATATATTGGATTAATCACTATGCTATTTTATTTTATATGAATTGATATTGAAATAGTTTATAGTCATATAAATATATTAGATTATTCTTTATTTATTCCTATATTTTTATTCATGCTACTTTTATTTTTATCAGAAAAAACAAAAAATGAAAAAATAAAAATGAAATATGCTATTTCATCATTATTTTTAGCTATTATATCTTGGATAATATTTATTGTATATAGTTCTTATTATTTATAAATAAACTTTTTAACAAGAAACTATATGCTTTCTTGTTTTTTTATATATTTAAATATAATTAATGTAATATTAAAAAAGAAAAACATATGAAAAAAATCATTTTAATAACAGGGGGAAT
>JALSMB010000041.1 GCA_026988025.1 Candidatus Altimarinota bacterium
AGGCATCATTAAATAAAATAACACAATTGCACCTACTAAACCTATTCCACTTAAAATAATAACATGTTTCTTCATTTGAAACTCCTTTTGTTTTTGTTTTTTCTATTTCTAGTTTATTTATTTTAACTAAAAAAATAGTAATGTCAATTACTATTTTTTCTTACATATAAAATATACTCTCTCACTCTGAGCTATAACCTCTCCATAATGATAATCAATCATTTCTAAAATTTTAAATCATTTTTCCTTTAATTCTTTCTTTATTTTATTAATTGGAAAACTATTCTCTCTTACTACCTCTTCTATTAATGTATATTCAGTACCGGTACCTTGAATTCATTTTTTATCTTTTTGTACCGGTACTATTTCTGTATTTTCTAAGTTAGAGCTTTTTTTAAAAATTTTTACTAGCCATTCATAAATTCAATCTTTTTTATTCATTTCTAAACAAACAGTATCATTTCCAAAATTATAAAATTGAGCAAAATCATTAGTTATATTATCAAATTCATAAAGAGTATTTATATCAAAAACTAATAAACCATCTTTTTCTAGATGTTTATTACTCATATCAAAAAATGCTTGCCATTGTTCCCATTTTAAAAGATGACAGATAGAATTATAGTTACATAAAATAGTATCAAAAGTCTTTTCTAGATTAAAATCAGTCATATCTGCTAAAACTAAATCTTTTTTATTCATATTCTTTTCTGCTTTTTCTAGCATTTTTTCACTTATATCTAACCCTGTTAATTTATATCATTTTTTTATTAATTCTCTTGCTACTTCTCAAGTCCCACAAGCAGTTTCCAAAATAGTTTTTGTTTCTGGTTTATATTCTTTTATACAGTCTTCTACTAAAAATTCTACTTCATCTTCTAAAGGATTGTTTATAGACCTAACTATCTTGTCATAGTATTCTAAAAATACATCGTAAGTTTTCATTAATTTTTAATTATTTAATATTCATTGTTAAAGTTTTTTCATCAAAACTATCAATTCAATTTTTTAACATATAATCAACACTAATTGTTCAATACTTGTTAACTCTTTTCTTTATATTTCTATAAATATCTCCAAATACTTTTGCTCAAAAATCTCTCTCTATTTTTGCTTCAAATAAAGCACTAAGCATATCTGCTTGTTTAGCTACTTTTCATAATTCTCATTCAAAAGGTTTTAACATAAAATCAAATACTTGATTCTTATATTCTAAATCTACATAAGAAAATATATAATCATCCATCATATTTATTTCAACTTGTTCTAATACTTCCTCAAATCATTTTACTGCTTTTTTAGTAGGAGTTATAATATCTCAGGTAATAGCTTCTGGTATATCATGATAAATAGATCTAAGCATCAATTCTTCAATATTATAATTAGCTCATAAATCATTTTCTATTTTTCAAATAATATAAGAAATAAAAGTAATAACAATTAAATGACTCATAACAGAAATAGGAAAAATCCTTGTTTGTCACATCCATCTCATAGAATGACTAAGTCTTCTAATATGGGTTAAATATTTTTTATAATTATCATTTTTTAAAAGCATATCTAAACTAACTAAATCTTTCCTTTTATCTTCAAGACTTAAATGTATTTGACTTAATGGAACTTCATAAATATCTCAAAATACTTTTTCATTTATCTTACATTCTATAAATCAAGCATATTTTTTTGATGCTTCTATAATTGAAAGCTCTAGTTCTTTATCAGTATTATTTAAAGTAGTTTTTATATCATTTTTTAAATATTCTGGAGCTTCTCAATCTAAAATAAAACTAAAAGCTTTAGATTCTATTTCTTTAAAAATTTTATCATCTATTTTTAAAATATAATCTCTAGTTCATGAACTTATATCAGAAAGAATTAAACTAGAAAATGAATTAAAAATAATTCTTTTTAGTAAAAATTCTCTATCTATTTTATGACCTTGTTTTTCTTCTAAATAAGCTAAAAATAATGCAACATGCATAACAAATCAAACATTATCTAAATGACTTACATCTTCGATCCTTGGAAAATTATTCCATCTTTTCATAGAAAGCCCTCTTGTAAGCATTAATTTTAATATATTTCAAACCATAGTTTATTTTTAATATTAATTAAAACAATTATATATAGTTTTGTAAAGAAGCAAAAAATAAATAGGATTTAAAATCCTATTTATTTTTTATTTTTTCTATAAAATCTTTTAAATCTTCTTTTATTCTAGCTTCAAGTTTCATAACTTTATCTCTACCATAATGAAAAAAATCTATTTTCCATGCATGCAAAGCCTGTCTTTTAAGTCAATAATTTCTCTCAAAAAAACTATTAAGTTTTTTATCTCAATAAGCTTTATCTCAAATAATAGGATTTCACATATGAGCCATATGTACTCTTATTTGATGCATTCTACCTGTTTCAATTTCTATTTCAACTTCTGATAAAATCAAAACACCTTCTTTTGTTTGCATTATATGCTCTTTTATAAGTTTATAATGACTTATTGCTGTTAATCATTTATCTGAAACCTGAACTTTATTTTCATTTTTTGCATTTTCTATTCTGAGAAGTTTATCCTTTAGTGTTCATTTTTTCTTGGGAAGTTTTCCTAAAACAATAGCATAATAAGTTTTTTTAACTTTTTTATGATCTTTTAGATCATTAACAAGTTTCATAAGAATATCTTTTTTCTTTCCTATCATTAAAATACCTGAAGTATCTCTATCTATTCTATGAATTAAACTTGGTTTAAATGTAAGACTATTTAATTTATCTCATAAATAATCTTGAACTATTGCTATAACATTTGTTTCCTTTGTTTTATGATCCCCCGGATGTACATTAATACCAGGCTCTTTATTTATTATAAATAAATCTGCATCTTCAAAAACTATATCATTTTTATTAAAACTATCTTCTTTATCTATTTTTTCTATTTCTTCTTCAATTTTTGAAAGCTCCTCAAAATCATTATCACTTAAATGAATTTTAATCTCATCTCAAACTTGCAACTTATATTCATTATCTCTTTTTTTAAACTTTCATTCACTTCAATCAAACTTTACTTTTATTTTATCTTTTCTATTAAATTTAAATAAAAGTCCTCTTGTTGCTCTTGGAAAAAGCTTTTTAAGAAATTTATCTAATCTCTGATTTGCATCATTTTCTTCTATTTTAAATTGTTTCATTTTTTTTAAATTATTTCCTTTATATTTTGTAGCCTCTTTCTCCTGACAAGGAGAGAGAATTCAAGAGAGAGGTTATTTTTATTGAAATACTGTAAAATCAAAAGCCTGATTAACTGTTTTTGTAGGAACTTTTATTTCTAGCTCTTTTTTATATCAAATAGATTTTCAAGCAGAATCTATTTTTGTATAACGGAGTGGTAAATTATTACTTCATACTGTATCATCAACATCTAACATCCATTCTAAATAAGGAACTCATACGTTATTACTATTTAACTCCAATTTATTAACTATAGAAAATTTCAATGTACATCATGAATTTACTCAATTACAATCAGTTCAATAAAAAGTTCTAATACTAATTCAATCATTTCAATTTAAATCATATCACAATAAATCTTCTATACTTTTAAAAGTTATAGAATCATTAGATTTTAAAATATCATTATTTGTAATAATTCATCAACTTGCGTTGAGAGTATTATTTAAAGAAGATATTTGCCAATTTACAAAAGGAGTATATGGAGTGGTAATATCTCAAGTTAAAGTTTCAGCTGTATTAGTTGAGTTTACATTTGAAAATTTATCTAAATCTGGAATCTTAAAAGCAATTTTAAAATCTGCTAAAGTTTGTATATATCAATTTCATACTGATAATTGTATAGGATTTCATTGAGAAATAGTATTCCAATTTATATCATACATGCTATTTCATTCTCAAGTAGGTGGTAAATAAGTTCAAGATGAAAAGGTATTATATTTATGAGTAATATTTCAGCTATAAAGTCTAGAATTTTCAACTCTTTCATTTAAATCAGTTCTTGTTGATATATAATATAATCATTCTTCTATTCAACTATTAGCTAAATAATATGATTTAGAACTATTTTCTATTGATTTTACCTCTCTTCAAAAAGGTATAATATATTCAAGTATATTATATGCTATCAAACTAATAACTATAACTATTCACATAGCTATAACTAAGGCAAATCATTTTTTATTGTTTTTCATTTTTTATTATTAACAAATCATATATTATTTTTCTAATCCATACTAAATTACTTCCTTTCAAAAGGAGGAAATTCAATGCTGGATTATATAAACTTATTTACTATATATATCTGATAAACTTATAGTCATAGAAAAATCTAACTCTTTTCATGCTCATCATACTTGTTTTCTTGATCTCCAACTTGGTTTTAATTTCATTTTTAAAATTAAATAAGGAGAAATATTTCATCAAATAGAATCATTTTTCCAATCATATTCTATATTTTTATTAGGATAAGCATATATTTTAAACTCAGAAACATTTATACTATCTGGAAAAAGAGGCACCCAATTAACAGTTCAAGTTCATGCTACTTGTTCTATTCATGATGTAAAATCAGTATTAATTATCCACGTATCAATAACTCAGTCAGATTGAGTATTGTCAATATTAGATAAATTATGATTCATTCACCGATCTTTTCATTCAAGTCTTAAATACTCTATATTTCAAAGACAACCTGATCATGTTATAGAGTTATTTCAATCAAAAGTACAGCTATCTGGAGCATCAGGATCTTTTATAACATTCCATCTGAAATATAATCTTTCCTTTTTATTTCAACTTATCAAATATAATTCAGTTATATCTGTTCAACTATTAAATGCATCTGGTCAAACTCAAAGATATTCATCATCATCATCTCAAATCACATTTCAGTCTCCATCTTCATCTCATAAATCATCATCGTAATTTGAATTATAGTCTCTAAATTGAAAAGAATACTCTCAAAATCTTTGTTGTTCTCAAGTATAATCTATAATTCAACTATTAAATTTTGTAAAACAACCTGTTCAAGTCATAGGAGTTCAATCATCACTTCTACAGTAATAAAATCATTCTCAAAAAGTATTTGTTCAAATAGTTCAATTCCTTCAAAAATTACCAAATCAAGAATCCTGAAGAAAATGTCATGAAGAATAAGTAGTATTTCAAATTATTCTTCTATTAAAATACTCTTCATAATCAAGAGTTCCTCACTTTTTTATCATTTCAAAAAGTTTTTCCGTAAAATAAAAACTTTCTTTTTGAATATCTGTTTCTTGAATCAATTTAGATTTTCAAATAGTTATTGATATTAAGGCTTTAAATCATCAAATCAATACTATAGAAACAATTATTATTCAAACCATTATTTCTATAAGTGTAAACGCTTTATTTTGTTTTTTAAAATTCATATAATAATTACTTATTTTTAAAAATATAATTTAATACATCACCAAATAGTGAAAAAATCTTATAAAAAGATGGTTTAGTCCAAAAATATTTAGACCATTTTCTAAAAATAAAATCTAAAAAATTAAAAAATATATTCTTTTTTTTATTACTTCAAATAAAGAATAATTTTGTACTTCTGAAAAATGAAAATAAAAAACTAAAAATAAAAGCTAATAAATCAAAAAAACTATTATTAATTATTATTTTTTGCTTCATATTATTTTTATTACAATAAAATTATACACATATATTAAATATTATAAAGTATTTGCAAAAATATCAAATATAATTAATGTTTTTAAAATTTTAAAAAAATAAAAATTATGACTAGAAAAAATAAAAACTGAAATAATATAAAAAATGATATAAAATGTTTATTAGGTAATATTAAATTTAAAAGTTTAAATTTAACATTAGCAAAACAAATAATTATCCTTTGAATATTTATTTGATTTGTAAGTTTATATCTACCTTGGATTAATAATGTAGAAAAATGAATTTCATGGAATTCATTTTATTCACTTACATGAAATATATGATATCTGCTAATTATGGTTTTATTATTACCTATACTTATTATTTTTTCTACTAATTATAAAGAAAAAATAAAATTATATTCAGATTTATCATTAAAAAATCATTTTTTAGTAATAACTTCAGCGTTTATAATAATAAGTTTTAGTATAATATCATTAAGTTTTATAAACTGATTAAATACATTTTTTGAAAATATATTTTATTGAAAATGAGTTATATTATGTATGACTTCTTGATTTATTATAATGTTTTGATGATTTTTATTAAGAAAAGAATATTATTCTGATAGTTCTGAAATAATACTAAATAAACTCAATCAAAATAGAGAAAATTTAAAAAAAGAAGATAATATGAAATTACCATTTTAATAAAAAAATAGTTTGACTTTTATTATAAAGTCATTATATATTACATAGAAATATCTATCTAAATAAAATTGGAATGACTACTCAAACACTAAATAATAAAAACATCACTACATCTTTTAGTGATATATTAAGTTCTCTATCAGAAAAGGAAAAGAGTGTTATAGAAAGAAGAGTTGGTCTTTATTCTGAAAAAGAAACATTACAAAATATTGGTAATTCTTTTTCTCCATCAATAACAAGAGAAAGAGTTAGACAAATAGAAGAATCAGGAATAAAGAAAATATGAAGAATTGTGAAAGCAACTCTTCTAAAAGATATACAAATAACTTCTAAAAAATATTTAGAATTACATTGATGAATTATATCAAAAGATAAATTAATAAACATATTAATTAAAGATTTAAAATTAGAATCAAATGTTAATGCTGGAATATTAGAAGTAATTATACAATCAGATTTTGATATAAAAAAATCAAAACAAAAATTAAATTGTAAAATTTATTTTTCTCTTCCAAGTTTAAGTAAACAATCAATTGAATCAGTTCATAAAGAAGCATTAAAAATTCTTAAAAAGAAGAAAGATGTAATGGATAAAGCATCTTTATATGAAATAGTTTCAAATAATATTGAATCAAAAGATAAATTATCACTTTCATATATTGATTCTATATTAGATTTATATGATGATATAGTTTTTTGAGAAGAAAATCTAATAGGATTAACTAAATGGAAAATACTTAATCCAAAAACATTAAAAGACAAATCTGTCTATATAATGAAAAAAGCAAAAGTACCTATGCATTTTGTAGATATATCAAACAAAATAACTGATATGCTTGGTGAAAGTGTAAAAGTAAACACTATTCATAATGAATTAATAAGAAATAAAGAATTTGTTTTAATAGGTAGATGAATATATGCACTAAAAGAATGGGGATTTGTTCCAGGTACAGTATTAGATGTTATAGTAAATATTCTACAGAAAAAATGAGAACCTATGAATACAGAAGAAATAACTAAAGAAGTATTAAAAACAAGAAATGTGAAGCAAACTACTATATATATGAACCTACAAAATAAAGATAAAATAGAAAGAGTTTGAAGAAATTACTATCAAGTTAAAAAATAAAAAAGTTACTTAAAATAATAAGTAACTTTTTTTATTTCTCTCTTTACAAAAGAGTATATTTTTTTAATATTAATATATTATAAATTAAAAAATAAAATGTGAAAATATTTGTATATGATACTGAAACAACATGATTTATAAATAAGAAAGAGCCTAATTTAGAATTACAACCAAACATAATTCAATTTGCATGAATATTATGAGAATTGATAAATTGAGAATTCAAAGAAATAAAAAGAATTAATCAGATAATAAATCCAAAAAAACCTATTCCTTTTGCCTCATCACAAATACATCATCTTTATGATATAGATGTTAAAAATACACCTTATATTGAAGATGTTATTGATGATATACTTAGTTATATAAATGAACCTGATATTATTGTATGACATAATATTGAGTATGATGAAAATATGGTAAAACTTGAGTTAAAAAGATTAGAATTAGAGTATAAATATCAACCCAAACAAGTAATTTGTACAATGAATGAATCTATCAATTTCTGTAAATTACCAAAAAAAATGGCCAGTTCTCCATGATATAAAAGACCAAAACTATGAGAATTACATAAAAAACTCTTTTGAGAATACTTTATATGAGCACATGATGCTATGACTGATGTTGAAGCAACGTTAAGATCATTTTTAGAGTTAGTAAAAAAGGATGTAATAACATTAAAAGAAAAAAAAGAAGAAATAATGAGTTTATTTTAATAATTAATTATATATAATGTCTAATTTTTGAGATTTAATAAATATTGAAGAGTTTGAAAAAAGGGAAACTTTTTCTGATGATAGATGAGATATATCTTTTTACTGCAAAGATTGTAAAAAATTAGTAAAAGCAGATAGACCAGATTCAAAATGATATACATTCGTATGCCCTGAATGTAAATGATCAAACGTAGTTATTTGAACAGAACAATGACTAAAAGTAAATTACAAAATTAAATAAAAAGTATATAAAGTATATAAAAAGTTTTGACAATATATATATCTTTTATATACTCTAAATATACAAATAAAAAATGTATAACTATTTAACAAAATAACCTATTATTATGAACAAACAAGACGCACTAAACAACGCATTAGCAATGATAGAAAAACAATTTGGTAAATGATCTATAATGAAATTATGAGATGATGCTGCTAGACAAAAAATAGAAACATTTTCATCTGGATCACTATGATTAGATATGGCATTATGAGGATGATATGCAAAATGAAGAATTGTTGAAATATATTGACCAGAAAGTTCTGGTAAAACTACACTTACACTTCATGCAATAGCTGAATGTCAAAAAGCAGGATGAGTTGCAGCTTTTATAGATGCAGAACATGCACTTGATCCAGAATATGCAAAAAAAATTGGAGTAGATACTGATAATTTATTAATATCGCAACCTGATTATGGTGAACAAGCTTTAGAAATAGTAGATGCTTTAGTTAGATCGTGAGCTGTAGATTTAATTGTTGTAGATTCTGTTGCTGCACTTACTCCAAAAGCTGAAATAGAATGAGATATGTGAGATTCTCATATGGGTCTTCAAGCAAGACTTATGAGTCAAGCACTTAGAAAAATTACATGAGCTATTAATAGGAGTAATACTACTGTAATTTTCATAAATCAAATTAGAATGAAAATCTGAGTTATGTTTGGTAGTCCAGAAACCACTACTTGAGGTAATGCTCTTAAATTTTATGCATCTCAAAGATTAGATATTAGAAGAAAAGCTAAAATAGAACAATGAGTTGCTATGGATAAAGAAGTTATGTGAAACTTAACTAAAGTAAAAGTTATAAAAAATAAAATAGCTCCTCCTTTTAGAGAAGCAGAATTTGATGTAATGTACAATCAAGGTATATCTAAAGTTTGAGAAATATTAGATATATGAGCTAAAACTGAAGTAATTAAAAAAGCATGAGCGTTTTATTCATATGGTGAAATTAAATTAGGGCAAGGTAGAGAAAAATGTAAAATATTTTTACAAGAAAATCCTGAAATAGCTAATGAGATAGAGGAAGTAATTAAAAATAGTTTATAAAAGTTTAAAAGAGCCAACCATGGCTCTTTTTTCTTGCCTTTTCCCTATTTATGTATATATTTCTAAACATAACTTTAAAAAATATAAACTAAGAAAATGAAAATTTCATATAAAATATTAAAAAAATATATTTCGAATATTAAATCAGTTGAAGATCTTTCTAAAGATTTAGTAATGCATACAGCTGAAGTAGAAGATATTATTTCAGAGTGAGAAACATTTAATAATATTGTATACTGAAAAATTAATTCTATAGAAAAACATCCCGATGCAGATAGTTTAAAAGTATGCAATGTTGATGTATGAGAATTAGATAATTTACAAATTGTATGTGGTGGTTCAAACCTAAAAATATGACAAGCTGTAGCAGTAGCTAAACTTTGAGCAGTTGTATCTTGGCATGGGACAGAGACTATAACAATGAAAAAAACAAGTATAAGATGAGTAGAGTCATTCGGTATGATTTGTGCTAGTGAAGAAATATGATTAAAAGAACAATTCCCTACTGATGATCCAAAAGCAATTCTTGATTTTTGAACATTAGAATCAAAACCAGGTACTTCTTTAGCTGATTTACTAGGAAAAAATGATTACATTTTAGAGGTAGATAATAAAGCAATTAATCATAGACCTGATTTATTTTCTCACATTTGAATAATTAGAGAAATTTTTGCTATAAATAATGAAAAATTTGATTTTAAATTTGAAAATAAAGATTTTTCTAATTTACCTGACTTATGAATTAAAAATGAAATTCCTAATATTGTAAAAAGATATATCTGACTAAAAATAGAAAATGTATCCAATTCTGAAACTCCAGATTATATAAAACAAGTACTATCATCTGCTGAAGTTACTTCAAAATGATTATTAATCGATATTTCAAACTATTCACTTTATTTATATGGTCAACCTACTCACTGTTTTGATGCAGATAAAATATCTGGAAATATAACTATTAGATATGCTATTAAAGATGAAGCATTTAATGGTTTAAATGATGTAGAATACAAATTATCTACTGAAGACATAGTTATTGCTGATTCAGAAAAAGTATTAGCACTTGGTTGAATTATTGGTGGTAAAAGTTCATCAGTAACTAATGAAACTACAAATATTATTGTTGAATGAGCTCATTTTGACCAAGCTACAGTTAGAAAATCAGCAAAAAGATTATGACTAAGGACAGATTCTCTAAATGTATTTGAAAAAGATATTCTTCCAGAAATGCCTATTAGATGAGTAAATTTAATAGCTTCAGAATTAGAAAAAAACTTAGATTGAATTAAAATTACAAAATATTCAGATAGTTATGAAAATAAACAAGAAATAGTTACTATAGATTTCGATTTAGATTTTATTAATAATTTAATCTGAAAAAAATATGAAGAAAAATATGCTTTAAATATTTTAACAAATCTTTGAATAGAAGAAAAAAAATGAATATTAACAATTCCTTTTTGGAGAAAAGATTTAAATTATAAAGCAGATATAGCTGAAGAAATTGCTAGAATAGACGGTTTTGATAATATTGAAATAACTATTCCTAGAATAAATATTTGAGCAGTTATTCAATCCAATATATATAAAATAAAAAACGATACTAGAAATTACTTCTGTGATAAAGGTTGGTATGATATGTATACATATTCTTTCGTAAATAAAGAATTAATGAGTAAGTCACTTTGAAATACAGATGATTTAGTTCCAATGAAAAATGCTCTATCTGAAGAATTAACTCACTTAAGATGAAGTTTAATTCCAAATTTATTATTATCACTAGAAAAAAATATTAAAGATTTTTCTGAAATGAGATTATTTGAATTAGAAAAAGTATTTACTAGAAATAATAGTGAAATAAATGAAAACTATTCCTTAGCATGAGTAGAACTTTCAAATAAAGAAATTATATATTATGATATTCAAAACACAGTTTCTAATTTTTTTAAAACTGTATGAGTAACTAAGTATATGTATGACATAACTGAAACTATTCCAAGCTTTGCACATTCAGGAAGAACTGCTTCAATTATTATAAGATGACAAGAAGTATGAACTATCTGAGAAGTTCATCCAAAAGCTGCTAATAATTTTGATATAAATGATAGAATAGGTTATTTTGAAATAAATATATCTAAACTAGAAGCTGCTCTATATTCAATTACTAAAGCTAAAGAAATTTCAAATTTTCAAGAAAATAATTTTGATTTAAATTTTGTAGCAAATAAAACTATAAAATCTAAAGATTTAAAAGCTACAATTGAAAAAACTGATGCTAAATTAATTACAAAAGTTGAATTAGTTGATATATATGAAAATGGAGAAAAACTTCCATGAAAAAGAAGTCATACATTCAAAATTTTCATACAATCGCTAGAGTGAACCTTAGATGACAAAGTTAAGAATGAACTTATTAATAATATAGTTAAAAAAATAGAAAAAAAATGATGAGAACTTAGATAGTTCTATATCATTTTTTCTTTAAAAAAACATGTTATTTTAAAATAGAAATGTCACCCTTTTTTTCAAAATAGAAATGTCACTTTTAGTGATGTTTCTATTTTTTTATATTTATCTTACAAAAGGATGTGGCTTTCAATGAATCTCAAAATAAGTTTT
>JALSMB010000042.1 GCA_026988025.1 Candidatus Altimarinota bacterium
TCTGTTTTCTTTTGTAATTTTCAATCATTATTTAGATCTAAGTATACTTTAAAGTTTCTTAATACTTTATCTCTTTTGTCTTTCTTTCAATTTTTGTTTTTATCAAAGTATATATATCAAGATATTTCTGATGTATTAGTTTCTTCTGAAACTAATGGTGGCAATTCTTTAATTTCATCTATTATTCAATCATTATTTTTATCTAATTCATATAAAATAGCTTCATCTGAATTTTCTTTTACTAAATTCCAATTTATTTTATATATTTCAACTCATTTAATAATTTGTGTATTTTCAATATATACTGTTCATGTTAATGTCTCTTGAAAATTATCAACTAATAAACTATAATCTCATTTTTTATTATCATCAAAATCTATCTTTATTTCATTATTTTTAATTTCAAATACATCTAAATCTCATGTTTGAGTTTCTACTTGTCATATCTTTGTATAATAATCTCATCATGCTATCATTAAATCATATACTTCTTTTGATTTAGATTCTAATTTCAAAGTTAATAAATCTATATTTTTTGAAAAATAAATTTCTTTAATTTTTTCTATATTAGTACTAAAATTATTAGTAACTCATATACTATTTACTATATAACTTCAAGGAATTTCTTCATATTTAATTCAATCTTTATATCATGTTATTTTTCACAATGAATCTTCTATATAGATATTTCATCCTCATCTATAACTAAATAATAAATCATTATCATTAAATCACATAGCAATATTTCAAGTATTTCAATATATTGTATCTAAATCAACAAGTGACATATTTGTAAAATAATCCCAATTAAAATTTTCATTATAATATTTTAATTTAAAATCATTTTTTCATTTTCATAATATTTCTATATATTGTTCATAAGAATTATATATATTATTATTTTTAATGATATTTGGATAAGGTACATTATTGTCCCATATATATATCTTATTTCATTCTACTCTATATGGAACTACTGCATGTCATTGGATAATTCATGTACTTGATTCAGCTCATCAAAAAGATAAAATATATAATTTATCTTGATTATTTTTTATTCTATTTAATATTTCTATAGGTGTTTCATTTTTTCTAGATAAGTATGAAGCATTAGCATAATTAATATTTTTTTGTGATAATTGAGCTGATAATATAGTATTTATTTTCTCATTTAAATCATAATTATTCCAATATCAATTTTCATCAGTTGATAATTTAACATTATTATAAATTGTTCCATTTTTTATTAAATTGTAAAAATTAGTAGAAAATTTTTGTATTAATGAAGGCTCTTTTTTAAAAGATGTAGCAATTAGTGATAATCAATAACAATTTCACTCATAAAAAATACTAGGATTTATTTTATTAAGTCAATACATTTCAAAAATATCTAACATTTCTATCTTATTTGAAAAAACATCCTTAGGAAATACTTTATTGAAAATATCCCATTTTATTCATGAAACAACTTGTCTAAAATCTAAACCTAAATATTCTAATTTAAACCATTTTATTCATCAAGTAAGTAGTCAATCTGATGGACTACTATTTTTAAACTTAAATCCATAAGGATAAGGTTCAAATCATTCAAATATACTATAGTCTGTTTCTCATTTAAGGTTTCATCAAAATCATAGTATTTCACTTTTATTTCAATTTATATCTTCAGTATATGCTTCCCAATAATAAT
>JALSMB010000043.1 GCA_026988025.1 Candidatus Altimarinota bacterium
ATTTGGGATATAACGACTGAGTTGAGAAATATTTGAGCCGCTAGGGTCAAATATTTCTCTCCAATGATTTGTTATATATTTGTTAAAAGTTTTCATACTTTTCAAATAAATATTGTCTTAAAAGTTTAACCGTTTCAACTAAAGCAGTACTATTTTCAAGCTCTGCTGACTGAAGTAAATTTTTTGCAATACTTGTTTGTTTTTCTAAGAAATCTTGACGAATATTTTTATCTTTTTCATCTGTCATTACATTATACAAATTTCTTGTAAAGTATATTAAGTTTTTTCCTTGGTCTAGCGTTGAGCTAACAGGGTTAAATGATTTAATAATATTATAAACTGGTTCCCATATTTTTTTCTCATTGTCATATCTTTTTTGTCTTTTTAAATATGTTTCTGCTTCTTTCTCTATATCTTTATTAAAATTTAAATGAATTTCATCAGAAAGTTGTAATATTTCTTGTAAACTATAAAAGTCAATGTAATCATTTTTCATAATAGTTTGACTTGATTTATTGACTAGTCGATTATATTTTTCGATAAAGCTACTTTGTTCAATTCTTTCTCTTAAGTCTACTATGTCTTTAAAAGTCAAGGCATCAATAAAAGATATATTAAATAAAGTATTGTTTCTATGTAAAGTATTTAGAACTTGTTCTATAAATATTCTATGAAAAATTTCTACTTCCGACAAAGTTGTTTTTTTATTTTCTATATCAGTCAAACTATAATCTAAATTCATATTTTCTTGGTCTAAGGAGCTTTCACAATTGACAACTCTTGAACCTGAAATATTATAAACTAAGTTCTGGTATCTTTTATAAAATTGTAAATCATTTTTATTTAATAATGATGTAATAATATTTGAAGAATCTCTATCAAAATATTTAGATTTCTCCAACTTTTCTATAATTTCATTAATCTTATGATTTGTTGTAAATTGTATATTATTTCTCAATAAAGAATTTTGATATTTAAATCCTTCTAAAATTTTTTCTTGAAACCAAGTCGTATTATCTTCTAAATCCCATCCAACATAACAATTAAAACCTTTTAAATCAATGTCGTTTTTTCCATTAATAGCATTTTCTAAGTTACCATTATGTTCATTTCTTAATGCAGGTAACAATAAATTATTTTCAAATAAAAATGGAGCTTGCTCTAATATTTCTTTTGCTAAATCACCTTTTAAATGTGATGCTCCAAATACAATTTTATTTTTTGTCAATAAAAGAACTTTTAGTGTTCTTTGTAAAATATTTAATCTTTCATCTTTATTTTGTGTAATATATGATTGACTATCGAATCCTGTAAAATATACTCTAGCACCATTTAAATCATTAGGGTTGATATACTTCATAAATACCTTTCTTTATATAACGGTTGAGTACAAAAATATGTTACCTTTTTTTGTAGTCTTTTAAGTTCTACAATGGTATCTAAATCTTTGAAGTTTTCAAAGTTAAACACGGCAGAGTAACATATTTTTGTTGCTACGATTTGTTATAAGATTTTTAGTTCCATTTCAATATTCGCTCTTTTATATATAGGATGTTGTTCATTTTTTATAATTTTAAAATTATATTTTTTATATAAGGCTACT
>JALSMB010000044.1 GCA_026988025.1 Candidatus Altimarinota bacterium
AAGTCATATATATTTTCAATCTTTCATTAAAACTACCAAATTATCTCAAGTTTTTATATCAAGAGTATCCCTAATCTCCTTAGGTATAACTATCTGCCCTTTAGGTCATACGGTAGTAGTTCAAACTACTTTTAAATTTATCATTTTCTTTAACATAATTATTATATTTTTTATAAGTAAGAATAAAGTAAGAAAAGTTATACTAAGTATACTTGATATAATAAAAAAATAAAGTTTATTTATAAACTTTATTTTTTACTTAATAATTCTATGTGTAATCTTATTACATCATATAAATCAAAATTCCAAACTATCAACTGAAACTTTTACATTATCTCCAAATACTGAGCACTGAGGAGCTTTTACCCATCATTTATTAGTATTATTTGACCATAAAAGTAAAGTTTTATAAAACTTTGTATTTCTATAATTATTAAATTCTAAATTAAATTTATTATTTATAGTTAAAACTAAGGTTTTTCACTCATTTTTATAGCTTATAACATATTTATCTCAAGGTAGTATTTTTAATCTTTTAATATATTCTATATTTGATCAATTTATATTAAATACAACTATATCATCTTTTACAAGAGTATTAAAGTCAGTAATTTTTTCTATCTGATAAAGTTTTCAGTTTTTCAATGCTGGCAGCATACTATTTCAATGTATTTGAACATAAGAAATATTTTTATCACTAGAATTACAAGAACTTAATACAAAAATAACAAATAATATAATTAATATTTTATATAATTTATATCTTTTTATTCAGAAATACATGTAGTTTTATAATTACACCGTGTTCAATTAGAATATTTATGTGAAATATATAAAACATGATCAGGGCTTTGGTTACTAAAATTATTATAATCGCATCAGTCTTGTAAAATTATAGTATTATTTTTTGTTCAAACAAATGTCCATTGAGCACTTGTTCATTTATTTCTTCAAATTTCATAAAATCAAACTGGGCATGTTTTATAACTTTGTCATACATAATTTAAAATAAGTCTATCACCTCACGTTGTTGCTGCACTAGCTGGTATTACATCAGTTGGTAATTTTCATCACACATCTAATCAGACTAAGTTATTTTCTGCTTTTGTATCTGATGATGTTATTGCTACAAATCATTTAACTAGGTTTGAACTTATTTGACTTGCAAATGTTGGATTAAATATAAAAGCTGCTATTAAAATTCAAGCAAGCATATATCATATGTTTTTTATTTCTAATCTCATAGTATTTTATTAGATATTAAATTAAAATGTATTTTATTGAGTTTTCCTCCTTATTTAACACCAGTTAATTTATAACATAATTCTTTATCTACTGGTGTTCAGTTATTATTACTTTGAAGATTGTCACAAAACTCTTTTGGGGTAATGTTCCCTATATTATTAGATATAGGATTATTATTAGATATAGGATTATTATTAATAGAATTTAATGAGCTACATTCTTCTTGTTTTAATTTAGTAGGATATAATTTACAGTAATCTTTTGTATTTGATTTTTCATTAAGAGTTTCTATGGTATTATTCATACAAGAATCTTTTTGCATAAAATCAGTAAAATTATTTTCACAATACTTTATTGTTTTTTCTTTTACTCATTTAGCTATACTATATTTATTTACACATTCATTTTTCAACATTATATCACTAGATAATGAACATTTATTTATTCATTGTTCTGCATTATTTAGAATAACTTTTCTTCTACATTCATTTTTTTGCATTGTATCTGTAAACTTATCACAAGATTTCACAACTAATGTATTATCAGTATTTTTCTTATTTATTTCATTAATACAACTATTTTGATTTAATTCTCCTACTAACTTTTTACAGTATTTTATATCTCATTTTTCTAATGCTATTTTTTTATTTATTGTATTTATACAATCATTTTTAGATAATTCATCTCAAAATTTTGAACAAATATTATCATCTTTTGTATTACTTATTACATCATTTTTTATATTTGAAATACAAAATCATTTTTTTCATTCATCAGATATTTTTAAACATAAATCTAGATTTTTATCTGTTTTTGCAATAGTGTTATAATATTCATCATTACATCTATTTTGTAAATCAGCATATTTAGAAAAACTATCACAATAAGTTTTAGTTTTTATTCAAAATCTAGATTTAGTAACTAGAACAGAATTAAAACATTCTTTTAATAAATTTTCATTTTTAATGCTATTACAAAAATTTACATCTAAATTATCTACAGCATTCTGAGTAATTTTATTAGCTTTATTTGCAAGTTCAATATCTATAGATTTTTCTTCTTTGTAAGTATTATCATTTTCTTCAGTAATAGTATCTTTTTCTATTACAATCTTAACCTCTTGTTTATTTTGATTATCTATATTTTGCGCTAAGATATCATTTTTATTTCAACAAGAACTTAATACAAAAACAACAGATAATATAATTAATATTTTTTTCATATATAAAATTTATAAATTAATCCTGAACACAACAATTAGTATATGATTTCCAGGTATCATGCCAATCATTATTAAATCAAGTCTTATTACTTCAAGATGGAGTTGTTACCATCATTTCATGCCGATTAGCTTTTCATATAAAAGACATTTTAGAGTATCCTGTAGGACAAGTAAAGCTAGTATTATTTGCTGTATCTATATTTGTTGTACATATATATAAATTAGTTCAGGCAGTAGTAGCTGCTTCAGCAGGTATTACATCAGTTGGTAATTTTCATCATGCGTCTAATCAGACTAAGTTATTTTCTGTTTTTGTATCTGATGATGTTATTGCTACAAATCATTTAACTAAGTTTGAGCTTATTTGACTTGCAAATGTTGGATTAAATATAAAAGCTGCTATTAAAACTCAAGCAAGTATATATCATATATTTTTTATTTCTAATTTCATAGTATTTTATTAGATATTAAATTAAAATTTATTTTAATGAGTTGATTCTCAGATTTTATCGAGTTTTCTCTCAAATTATTATTTATAATATTTTATAACATTTATAAGTGAACCTGATTCATTAGTAAAACATTCATCATAATTTCAAGAATTTGTAATCCATTTCATTCATACTATATCACTATTAGAATTTAAACAATAAGATACACAAGCAATTCAATCACAAGTATTTCATACTGCATTCCAAGAACTAATATTACTTGTAATAGAATTATCTATTAATTTTCAACTTCAAACACTCCCATCTTTAATATTATTCCCAACTAAAACCCATTCCCCCGTTACTAATTGTTCAAATAAAGCTCAAATACTACCATTATCAGCAGCATAAGTTATAGTTCATACTGATAAAATTCATACTACAAATCAAATCATATATTTTTTTATATCTTTCATATAAATATTATTAAAAATTAAAGTTTATTTTTTTAAAATAAAATGCGGATCTTTTTGTATTATAGGATTGTATTCTATAACAAGTGATGTAACTTTTTCAGTAGATCTAAGTCCTGCATATGTATTATCATCTATAAAACATTTTTTCTTTCATGCAAATGAATATAAAATAGCTCATGTTCAAGTTTCTCATTTAGCTACTATTTTTCAACTAGGACTAGAACAATCTCATTCTACATCATCATTTAATATTATTTGAAAACTTCTTAATCTAGCTAAATTATATGTTTTTATATTTGGAAGGCTATCTCATCAATTTGATATATAATCATCTGTTCAATAAGTAGCTATATCATCTCAATATGTATTTTTTGTAGATAAAGCTCAATAAATCAAAAGTTGTTTTCTTAAAATATTTGGATTATCATCAGAGTTTAATACTTGACTTCAATTATAACCTATAATACTTCAATCAGCTATTATTATTGCATCTATATTTGTTACATCAGGATTTATATATACATTACCTCAATTTTGTCTATTTTTTGAATCTCTTTTAACAACTATTACTAATTGACTTTTTTTATCACTATTTGAAATATCTGTATCTATATATAAATTTCATCACTTAATATATAATAATTGTTGTCAATAAACTCACATAACTGTATCACTTTCAGTAGCTCAATCTCATAAAGTTAAAATCTTTCATTTATTATCTCTATTTGAATAATCAAATTCTTCTTGTCATTCATAATTATAATAAAATACTCTTTTAGTAAAATCAAATGAAGCTAAAGGTAAATTATTATCTGTTATTGGAGTAATTCAATTGGTATATTTTATTAAATTTTTGTTTAAATTTTTAGTAAATTCTAACTTAGTATTTTTAGTATAATCTATTGTTCATCAATTTTCTCATGAATAATCTGAATTAAGTCATATTCTATCTTTTATATTATTAATTCAATTGATAGAAATCTTTTTATCATCAAATATATCTGATTTTCTAATAACTATATCTTCTCATCTAGAGTTTTTAATAATCAATGTTTCAATAGATTCTGATCAATTAATTACTATTTCTCATAAAAGATTTGATTTTAAAGTAATTTGTGATTTTTGTGATTTAGGACAATAATAACTTTTTCAACCAGTATTATCAATATCTATTTCTCAAAATCATGGAGAATACAATTTTCATGAAAATGAATAACTAACATTATTACAATTTAGGTTTATTGTTGAATCATTTAAAAGTTCTAATTCTCAATATTTTAAATAAAAATCTCAATATAACTGTGAAATCAAAACTCAACTTCATACAACTGAATAAGAATCATTTCAATTATTTCATGGATTATACATTTGAAGTATTTTAATTCTTTTTCAATTTATATAATCATTTGAAAGTTTATCAATTAATGATACATCTATATTTGCATTATTTGTTGTATCAAAACTAAACCAATCATTTGGATATGAATCATCAAATCATGTGACTAATATTTCTAAAGCTTTTACAGTTCAGAATAAAACAAAAAATAAAATTACTACTAATGTAAAATAATTCTTCATAGAATGATTTTTAATATTATAATTACAATTAATTTACATTTATTTTAAGAAAATACTAATAATCTTTCTTTTTAAGCTTTACAAAAAACAAAAATATTTCATAAATAAAAATTGAATAAAAACACTTTTTATATATAATTCCAAAAACTTAAAAATAATTAAATTTATGGCAAATATTACAAAAATAGAAAATAAAATAGAAATACTTGATGAGCTTCTAAAAGTATGACAAGATGCAACTAAAAAAGACCCTACATGATTTAGTAAAAATGATTTTGCTAAGTTAAAAAATGAGGTTTATAAAAAATATAAAATAGCTAAACCTTTTCAATCAATAGAACTTATTGAAAGATATGAAGAATTAAAAGCTGATTGAACTATGGAAGAAAATTTATTTTTTCAAAAAATATTAAGAAAAAGATGAATTAGAAGTCTTTCTTGAGTAACTGTTATATCACTTTTAACAGAGTTTTTTTGATGTCCTTGAAAATGTATTTATTGTCCTACTTTTGAAGGATTACCAAAATCATATATACCAAATGAACCTGCAGTTCAAAGAGCTGTAATGAATAATTTTGATCCTATTATGCAAATTCATAATAGATTAAGAGCATTAGAAATGACTGGTCATAAAATAGAAAAAAATGATGTGAGAATTATTGGTGGAACTTGGTCAGTGTATCCAAAACCATATCAAGAAATGTTTATTAAAGCTATTTATGATGCTTTTAATACATATGATGATATGAAAGTATATTTAGAAAAAACAGATTTTTCTAATGATAAATTTGCTACTTTTAAATTAAAGCAATGATATAAAGCTAAGCTAGCAAATAATTTAGAAGAAGCAAAAAAAATAAATGAAACTTCAAGACTTAGAGTTATTTGAATAGCTATTGAAACAAGGCCAGACTGGGTAAATATAGAAGAAATAAAAAGACTTAGAAGTTATTGAGTAACAAGAGTAGAAATCGGATACCAAACTACAATAGATAAAATAAATGAATTAAATAAAAGATGACATTGAAACAAGGAAAGTATTGAAGCAACTAAATTATTAAAAGATGCTTGAATAAAAGTAGTGGCACATATGATGCCAAACCTACTTTGATCAACACCAGATTTAGATAGAAAAGCATTAAAAGAAGTTTTTGATAATCCTGATTTTAGACCAGATGAATTAAAAATATATCCTATGATGGTAACTGATAAATCAGAATTAACGGATTTATGGAAAAATGGTTGATTTAAAGCTTATGACGATGAAACTCTAATAGATTTAACTGCAGATTTGCAGATGATGATTCCTGAATATATTAGATTAAATAGAACTTATAGAGATATTCCAGCTGATCAAATTTTAGAATGATCTATTATTGCTAATCTTAGACAAATTGTTGAGAAAAAAATAGCTGAAAAATGAGTTAAGCTTTTAGATACAAGACATAGAGAAATAAGAGAATGAAAAAATGACCCTAAAAAAGCTACTATTCATACTTTTAAATATGAAGCTTCAAAATGAAAAGAATTTTTTCTTACTTTTGAGGATCCAGAAGATAGAACTATTTTTAGTTTACTTAGGTTAAGATTACCAGAAGAAAACAAAGAAATTTTATCAGTTTTACCAGAGTTGGAATGATGTGCTTTAATTAGAGAAATTCATACTTTTTGAGATCAATTATCTGTTAATGAAAAAGGTTCAACATTTGGTCAACATATATGATTTTGAAAAAAACTTATAGCTGAAAGTGAAAAAATAGCAAAAGAAAATTGATACTCAAAAATGGCTGTAATTGCTGGTGTTTGAGTTAGATGATATTATGAAAAAAGATGATATAGTTTAGTTTGAGAGTATATGATTAAAAAAATATAATTGATTATAATTAACGGTACCGGTACTGGAATAGAAACAAGATTTCTAAGTACCGGTACCATTTATATTTAAAATGATTTTATGTTAAACAAAATTATAAAAATATTACTTGTTTTATTATTTTTTTTATTACCACTTATAAATTCTCATTTGATAGATTTATTTTGAATTAAGTGGGGTTTTTATGTTGATTGAAATTATGAATTTACAAAATTAATGTTTTTTAATGTCTTTTCATGATTAATTTTAACTTTATTTTTTATTAAAAATAATCCACTATTGAATTTCCTCCTTTGAAAAAGGAGCAAGGCTATAAATAAATTAATAATTCCAAAAATTGTTATTCCTATAATATTCATATTATTTTTATCTACAATATTTTCAGAATTCTGATATATTTCTCTATTTTGAAATATATCAAAATGACATAGTTTACTAATGTTTTTAAATCTATTATGATTATTTATTTTATTTATAAATCAAGGTAAGGATTTTAGAAAAAAGTTAATTTTTACAACAATTATATCAAGTATATTTGTTTGAATATTATGAATAAAAGAATATTACTTCCCTACTTTTGATTATTGAAATTTATCAAATAGAGCATTATCTACTTTTTGACATCCAAATTATTTAGTATTATATATTTTAATATTAATTCCATTTATTTTATCAAAACAATTTATTTTATCAAAATTTATAAGGTGAATAACTTGATTAATATTAATTTTTTTACTTTTTTTAACAAAATCTGTTTGGTGAATTTTTATATTTTTAATATATATTTTATTTTTAATTTTTAATAAAAATAAAGAAAAAATAAAGAAAAAATATTTGATTATTTTTATAATATTTTGAGTAGCAATCTTATGAATTGTAATATATAATTTCTGATTAATTACTAAACTTAATTCTTTTATATCAAGATTTTATATTTGGGAAACAACATTAAAAATAATTTTTTCTGATTTAAAACATTTCATTTTTTGATATTGATTATCTACACTTGATTTATATTTTGATTCTTTCAAAGTAAAAGAACTTTTTATATTTGAAAATATAGGTTTTACAGCAGATAGACCACACAATTTGATATTAAATATTTTTTATAATTTTTGATTTTTATGATTAAGTTTATTAGTTTATATCTTTTATTCTTTTATAAAAAATATAAAAAATAATAATTTTTACCATTCTATTATTTTATTTTTAATTTTTACTATTTTTAATTTTTCAAGTATTTCAGTTTATTTAATTTTAATTTTAATAATTTCATTAATTTACAAAGAAAAAAATGATATAAATAATATATTTATAAAAAATATTATTATATTAATAATATTTATAACTACTATTTTTTGAATATATATTTCGATAATAAATTATAATGATCAATATTTGAAATATATAAATCCAAACTATATTTCAAATAATTATTTTATTAAAAAACAAAATCTAAATTTAGATACATATAAAAATAATTTATCAGTTATTCAATTATTTTCACTTTGAGACTTGTATCGGGAAAATAATGATAAAATCAAAGCAAAAGAATATTATAAAGAATGACTAGCAAAATTACCAGATATGTGGAATGAAAATTCTAAATATTATGATAATTATTTAATTAAAAACATATTTACTCCAGCAAGATTTTATTCAGAAAAATTTAGTAACTTAAAGGAAGTATTAAAAAGAGTTTGAGATAAATAAAAAAATATTAATATTAAAATATAATAAAATTCTAAAACAATTAAATATGACTATAAAAATTGAAAATATATTAGAAGCTAAACATAACTTTTGAGATTTTATAAAAACAACTCCTCTAATAAAATCAGAAAGATTATCAAAACTTTATAAAGCAGAAATTTTCATAAAAAGAGAAGATTTACAACCAGTAAGAAGTTATAAAATAAGATGAGCTTTTAACAAAATAAATTCATTATCAGAAAAAGAAAAGCAATTGTGAGTAGTTTGTGCTAGTGCTTGAAATCATGCTCAATGAGTAGCTATTACTTGTAGTTATTTAAAAATAAAATGAACTATTTTTATGCCAATAACTACACCAGAACAAAAAGTATATAAAACTAAACAGTTCTGATGAAAATATGTAAAAGTAATTTTGATATGAGATACTTTTGATGATGCTTTAAAAGCAAGTCTTAAATTTAAAAAAGAAAATAAATCAAATTTCATACATCCTTTTGATGATTTAAAAGTTATAGAATGACAAGCTACTGTATGACTTGAAATATTTGAAGAAATAAATCCAGACTTTTATGTGTGTCCAATTGGTTGAGGGTGATTTATTTCATGACAAATAATTGCAAAAAATTTACTAAGTCCAAAAACTAAAATAATTTGAGTTGAGCCAGAATGAGCAGATGCAATGAAAAAAAGTTTAGAAACTTGAACTAATATAGAATTAAATAAAATAGATATTTTTGTTGATTGAGCAGCTGTTAAAAAAGAATGAGAACTTACATATGAAATATGTAAGAATGAAAAATTAAAAATAATTGAAGCTCCAGAAAATAGGATATGTACTACAATACTGGATTATTTAAAAGAAGACTGAATAGTAGTAGAACCCGCATGAGCACTTACTACAGATGCTTTAAAAGATTTAAAAGAAGATATAAAATGAAAAACGGTAGTAATAGTTATTTCATGAAGTAATTTTGATTTTGAAAGATTACCAGAAATAAAAGAAAGAAGCTTAAAATATGAATGATTTAAAAAATATTTTTTAGTTTCATTTCCACAAAGGCCATGAGCATTAAAAGATTTTTTATCTACTCTATGAGAAAATGATGACATAGAAAGATTTGAATATCTTAAAAAGTCTGCAAAAAATACAGCTCCAGTTTTTATATGAATAAAAACAAACAATAAAAAAAATTGGTCAAAAATAGAAAAAAATATGGATAAATTATGATTTAAATATAAAGATGTTACAAATGATGAATTGTATTTTGATTTACTAGTTTAAGTATGATATTATAATTAAAATATAATTTAATTTAAAAATATGGTATTAATATTTTCAAATAGAAAACATGCAGTAGAAGTCCCTGAAGATGAGACAGTTAATCAACTTTTCAAAGTTTCAAAAGCACCTGCTGCAATATGACCTTATTCAAAAGCATATTTTGCATGAGATTTACTATTTTGTTCATGACAAATAGCTTTTGATGCTAATACAATGCAATTAGTAAAGTGATGAATTGAAAATGAAACAAAACAGGTATGTAGAAATATTTCATATTTATTAGAAGAAAATTGATTAAGTTTAAAAGATGTAGTAAAAACAACTATATTTCTAAAAAATATAGAAGATTTTGAGCAAGTAAATGAAATATATAAAAATTATTTTTTATTAAAACCTGCAAGAAGTACAATTGAAGTAAGTAAATTACCAAAATGAGCACTAATAGAAATAGAAGTGATAGCGAAAAGATAAAGATTTATTGACTATTTAAATACTTTAATTATTATAAAATATAATTAAAGTATTTTTTTATTATAAACATATGAAAAATAATCAAATTTTGATTTGACCATCATGAACTTGAAAATCAACTAAATGAAAAGAATTAGCAAAACTATTATGAAAAAATTTTATAGATTTTGATAATGATATATTAGAAAAAATAAATCAACAAACAGCAATAAATATATATAATATATTAAATAAACCTAGTGATTTTAATCCTTATCAACTAATAAATACATCAGTTGCATATATACTAGATTTAGTATGAAGTGATGATTTTATTAAAATAGAAGAATATTTAACATTACAATTAGAATTAAATAACACAGTATTAGCAACATCATGAAGTCAAGTGTTATCAGATAAAGCAATGCAGTATCTAAATAAACAATGAGATACTATTTATTTAAATGAAAATCTTGATAATATAATGAGTAGAGCATCTCAAATGAAATTAAATAGAATAGTTTGAATGCCTTTTGACTTAAAACATATAAGTAATGATGAAATTATACAAAAATATAAAGAAATAATGGAGTTAAGATTATATAAATATGAAAAATATAGCCATATTACATATATAAATGATAAGTATAAAGAGAATAAAAATAAATCTGTTATTAAAAATAAAAACTGAATACCTTTCTTAAATAAATGATCAGTTTCTATTAATTATAAGAAAGATAAGAAGTTAAATATTAATCATTTTTTTAATTTTTTAAGAAAACAATGAATAATAAATATCTAAATAATTTTGAATCCGAGTGAAATAATATACCCTATTTAAACTGAGTAGTTAGAATAGGTGATTTTAAATTATACAAAAATGATGATGAAAAGTTGATTGATGATGCAAAAGTATGATTTAGTATTTATTGAATAAACTCACTAGAAAATCTTCAAAATACAAATAAAAATATTATAATAGTTATACCGGCACTTACTTGAAATTCAAAAATATTTGATTCAAAACCTAGTCAATGAAATGGTTGGGCAAATACATATTGAAAACCATGAAATATATTAGATCCAGCTACAAATATTATAATTTGATTAGATTATTTTGGTTGACCACATGATAGTTCTTGACCTGATAAACATAATTTAAATTTTTACCCAGTTCCTCCTGAAAAACAAGTAGAAGCTTGGAAAAAAGCAATAGAAGAATTATGAATTAAGAACATATATGCATTATTTTGATGATCGAATTGATGATGACATATACATACTTGGTTGTTTGATAGTAAATATATTCCAAAGTATCTAATGCCTGTAGCATGACCAATAGCTCCTACGGAAGAAGCTAAAGAATTTTTCTCTATACAAGTTGATTTAATAAAAAAGAAAGAAAATATTTCACTTAGATTAGCTAAAAATTTAGAAAATTTAATATGACAATCAGGGTTATATGATGAGCTAGCAAAAGAGACAATAAATGAAATTTATGAATTATTACTTTCATGGAATGATAAAGTAGCTATGAAAATAGTAAGACAAATATGATTTTTAAAGTTCTTAAATCCTAGTTTTTTTGATAAATTTGAGTTTGATAAAAAATGAAATAAATTATTTTCATTTGAAAAATCCAAAGAAAACATGATGAAGTATTTTCAAAAAGAGTGAATAAATTTTGAAAAAAGATTTTCATTATCATCATTAATATTATTATCACAAGCTATAGTCGATGCTGAAAGAATAAGCCCTAAAGAATATGTTCATAAAATAAAACTAGATATAAATATAATTATAGTAAGTATAGAAGACGATAAACTGTTTGAAACTATTCCTATGCAAGATTATTTTAAAGAAGTTAAAAATCTTAGACAAAAAAGATGAGATAAATGAAAAACTACAGTAGAATTAATAAAAAGTAATAGTTATACTAAAAAAGCATGACATGATTCTTTTTTATGGGAATGACCTATGCAAGAAATTTCAGACAAAATACTTAAAAATATATAAATATGAAAAAATACATTATCTTTGATTTAGATTGAACATTGATAGATTCACATAATAATATTAAAGAAATTATTTTTGAATACTTTAGAATAAATGATATAGATAATTATGATAATGTTAGGTATAAATTGGATTTTAATAAAATTGCTAGTATAAAAGATTTATTAATAGAAATATATTGAAATAATCATAATCTTATAGAAAAAATACATAAAAAACTATACAATTATCTGGATCAAAAAAATCATGAAAGTGAATTTATAGATTGAACAATAGAAAAAATAATAAAATTAAGTAATAAATATAAATTATATTTATCAACTTGAAGTTCAACTAAATTTGCTAATGAAATATTGAAAAAATGATGAATATATAATTATTTTGAATTAATATTAGGAAGCGAAAATATACAAAAATCTGAGAAACATTTAGATATATTTCAAAATCATTCCAATGATAATAATTTTTTTGAAAATTCTTATTCAATATGAGATTCTGAAAAAGACAAATATTTTGCAGAGCTAAGAAATATAGATTTTATAAAAATTTGAAATAAATATAAATCTATATCTGAAATAAAAATATTATAATTTAATTAAAAATTATGGAAAAAATAATAATTATTTTGATATTAATAATATCATCAATATTAAAAACGTTTGCAAATGATTATAACATCACAAATAATGATAAATTAATTATAAATAAATTAAGTTATAAAATTCAAAATATATTAGATAATAGTTCATTATCTTCAAGAGAGGTTTTAATTAAAAAAATAAATCAAATTCAACAACAATATAAAAATAGTAAAAAATTATATACTATTTTTGAACAAATAAAAATAAATACTCATATCAAAAGTAATAAACAGGAGTATATAAATCATTATAAAAAATATAATATAAATTATGATAAAATAAAATCAGATTGGTTAAATTGGCATAATTATGAAAGAACTAAATTATGAAGAAGTAAATATAGTTACGATGAAAGATTAAATCAAACTGCTTTTGAATGGTCAAAAAAACAAAATGAATTATGAGAAATGAGCCATAAAAGAAACCCTTGAGATTGATTTTATAATTATAAAAAAATAGAAAATTGGTTTAATAAAAGGTGAATAAAATGTAAAATTTCATGATGAGCTACATCAAGTGAAAGTATAGCTAAATATTGATATTATTGTAATGACAATGATTGTACAGAAGAATTAAGTAAATCATTAAAAGAAATCTTCAATATTTATATGTCAGAAAAATGATTAAAATGAATACAATCAGCTCATTACAAATGAATAATCCTTCCATCATTAAATAAAATTTGATTATGACTCTTTATAAATGAAAATTTTTCAGATACATATTGAAATTATAAATCATATGACTATTATGTAACAACACATTATTGTACTAATTTTAAAAAATAAATTATGATATTAGCTGAAAATAATAAATATAAATCTAGTAAAGAATTAAAAATATTAAATTTTTATTCAGATTGATGTCCACCTTGTCATGCTTTTATGCCAAACTTTATAGCTGCAGAAAAAACATTCTGAAAAGACTTTGATTTTATAAACATAAATAGTTGAGAAAACATGGAACTTTCAACTAAATTTAAAGTAAGATGAACTCCAACTATAATTATTATGAAAAATGAAGAAATTATTTATAATAAAGCATGAGTACCAAATTGACAAGAATTAAAAGAAATAATGACAAAATTAATTTGAGAACAAGAGAACAAAGAGATTAAAAAGAAATTTCTTTGAATATTTTAATAAAAATAAACTATGCTAAAATATATAGAAAATTTAAAAAATGAATTTCTTCAAGCAAATGATGAAAAAGAAAAAAATGAAATAATATATAAATTAAGAAAAGAAAAAGAAAGTTCAATGAATATAATAAATGAATATTTATCAAGAGAAGATAGAGTATGATTAAAATGTAAAAAAGTATGTGAACATGAAGAAAAAATAATACAAAAAATAATAGATATTTTAGATTCCTTTAAAAAATAATATGAAAATAGTAATTTGAACTAAGTCTCCACCAAAAGTTGCAGCAATAGAGGAAGCAGTTAAAAATTGTCCTTATTTTAAATGACAAAATATAGAAATAATAGAATTAAAAGTAAACTCTGATATCTCAGATATGCCTATAAGTATAGAAGAAAATATGCTTTGAGCTAAAAATAGAGCAAATAATTGTAAAAAAGAAATAAATGCAGATTTTTATATAGGTATGGAATGATGAACTTCAAAAATATGAGAAAAAGCATATTTATTTTGAGTAGTTTATATTTTAGATAATAACTGAAACTGACATTATTGATTTTCAAATATGATGGAAGTTCCAAAATATTTCGAAGAAAAAATATACAATGAATGATTAGAACTATGACCAGTATTATCTGAAGCAACAAAAGAAGAAAATGCCAGTAAAAAATGATGAGCATTTTGACACTGGAGTGATAACTTATTAACTAGAAAAGATCAATTTATATTTGCATTTAATAGTGCAATTCCACCATTTTTTAATAAATATTATAAAATATAAAAACTACTAAATATGCAAATAGAAATAGAAAAAAAATTTAATCTATCAGAAAATGATTATAAAATTATAAAAGAAAAATGTAATTTTATAAAAGAAGTTGAACTAAAAGATTATTATCTTGATAAAGATTTCATACTAACAAAAAATAATTATTATTTGAGACTTAGAAATGGAGTTTATGAACTTAAAATTTCAAGCTTTAATCATAAGACAAAATTAGTCAAAAGTGAAGAGTATGATAATGAAAATATAATTAATGAAAAAATAAAAAAATTTAATATTTCCACAGAAAATGTAGAATGAATTATTTTTGTAAACACCAAAAGACAAAAATTTAATTATGAATTCAAATGATACAATATAAATGTAGATGTAGAAGAATATCAATATGGAACAAGATATGAGTTAGAATTAATATCAGATGAGTCTGAAGAAAAATTAAATAAAATAATAGAAGACTTTATAAAACATTTATGACTTGAAGCTTTTAATGATATAAATTCATCAAAAATTATTACAACAGCTATGTATCAAAATATAGAAATGTATGAAATTTTAACTAAAAATAGTATTTAAAATAGATTTGCAAAAATCTATTTTTTTTATATTATAGAAATACAATAAAAGCGTTTGAGTAACTATCAATTACAAGCTTTAGAGGAAGAACGGAAATTATTCTTATTAGAACCTCAAAAAATAAATTAAGTATAACTTTAGGTGGTAACTTCCCTTTTTGGGACCGAAAGTACAAAATAATATTTTTGTACTTTTTTATTTTTCTAAAAAATTAATATGAATAAGAAAAAAATACACTTTATAAATACTTTAGTTCTAGTACTTCTTATAGTATGATTTATATGAACAACTATAGTTAGTTTATATTTTACAGCCCCTTGAAATGAATGAGATATATGAGTATGATATCTAGCATGATTATTTTTTATATTTGCTTGATTTTGGATATTTATGAAATTTTGAGAATTTATAGTAGAGAATAATAATGATTGTAAAAAATAATAATAAAAATATGAAAGATAAAAAAATACTATTACTTAGAATTTGTGCTCCATGATTCAAAGATATGATAGCATGAAAAACAAAATATAGATACAGAGAAGTTAAAAAATATTGGGAAACAAGACTACTAGAAAAAGACTGAACTCCAAAGACCTTTGATGAAGTACATATTAAAAACTGATACAAAGAAACATCTCCTATGGTAATAATGGAATTTAAATGAAACCATTGAATATTTGAATATGAATGAAAACAACAATTTAAATTAGAATTATGAAAAGTTTTAGAAATTAAAAACGTAGACTAGTGAAAAATATAATAAAAGCATTAATAAAAAATCTAAAAGAAGATAATTTTGAAGAAATAGATTCTATACTAGAAACTATACATACTTCATGAAAATATAGTGAAGAAAAAATAGATAATTATTATGAGTTTTTACAAGAAGTAACTTTGTATTCAGAATTAAGAGAACAAGAATATAAAGATGAAGCATTAAAGTTAATTGATAATTAAAAAAATTATGAATAAAATAATAATTGACTCAATAGGATTTATTGCAGCATTTTGAACAACTGCTTCATTTTTACCACAAGCAATAAAAACAATTAAAACAAAAGATACACAATCATTATCATTACCTATGTATATAATGTTCACATTTGGTGTATTTATGTGGTTAATTTATTGATTAATGATAATTTCATACCCTGTAATAATTGCAAATGCTATAACTCTAATATTAGCTTGAACTATATTAGGGTACAAAATAAAATATAACTAATAATCAAAACACTATGAACTTTGAAAAAGTAAACCCAAAACAATCTTTCCCTAAATTGGAAGAAAATATATTAGACTTCTGGTCTGAAAACAAAATCTTTGAGCAATCTATAGAAAATAGAAAAGATGCCGAAGAATTTAATTTTTATGATGGTCCTCCTTTTGCAACTGGGACTCCTCATTACTGACATATACTTGCTGGTACTATTAAAGATGTAATTCCTAGATATCAAACTATGAACTGAAAAAGAGTTGATAGAGTTTTTGGTTGGGATTGTCATGGACTACCTATTGAAAATATTGTTGAAAAACAAATGGAAGTTGGTGGAAGAGAATGAATTATGAAAATGTGAGTTCATAATTTTAATGAAAGCTGTAGAGCTAATGTTTCAACTTATACAAATGAATGGAAAAAAACTGTAAATAGAATGGGTAGATGGGTAGATATAGAAAACGCATACCATACTATGGACACTGATTTTATGGAAACTGTTTGGTGGGTATATAAAGAACTATATGATAAATGATTAATTTATGAAGGTCATAGAGTTGTTCCATATTGTCCTAGATGTACTACTCCCCTTTCAAATTTTGAAGTAAATCAAGGTTATAAAGATAAACAAGATAAAACACTTACGGTTAAATTTAAGGTAGTTTGAAACGATAATAAATATATACTTGCTTGGACAACTACACCCTGGACTCTTATGGCAAATATCGGTTTAGCTGTTTGAGTTGATATCAATTATTCAGAAATAAAAGATACAAAAACTGGGGATACTTATGTATTAGCAACTGATAGATTAAAAGACTATTATAAGATAAATAAGGAATGAAATTCTGAAGAATTTACTATTATTAGAGAATACAAAGGTGCTTGTTTAGAAGGTATTAAATATGAACCAATTTTTGATGATTTCAAAATACAACTTGAAGATATGTGAGAAGATTTATGAAATAATGTTAAACTTTGAGAAAATTCATATTCTGTTGTAATTGGTCATCATGTAACAACTGAGTCTGGTACTTGAATTGTTCATATTGCTCCTGCTTATTGAGAAGACGATTTTATTATTGGTAATGAAAATAAATTAGGTTTTGTTAGTCATATTGATGACTCTGGTAAAACTTGTAATACATTAAATGATAATGGTAAATATGTTTTTGATTACAATAATGAGGTAATTGAAACATTAAAAGAAAGGTGAGATATTATTAAAATTTCTACTATTGATCATAGTTATCCACATTGCTGGAGATGTGATACTCCTTTAATTTATAGAGGTATATCTGCTTGGTACGTTGCTGTTGAAAAAATCAGAGACAAAATGGTTGATAACAATCAAGAAATTAATTGGACTCCAGATGTTATAAAAAATGGTAGATTTGGTAAATGGGTTGAAGGTGCTAGAGATTGGAATATTTCAAGAAATAGATATTGGGGATCAGCAATTCCAGTATGGCAAAATGAAGATAAATCTAGTGAAGTTTGTATAGGTTCTATTAAAGAAATGTATGAATTAAATAAAGAATATGGTCAAATAGAAGAAAAAAATTGAAAATATACTTATACAAAAACTGGTGAAGAAGTAGATATACATAAACATTTTGTAGATGAAATATTTTTAAAATGTCCTAATACGTGAGAAAAATTAACTAGAGTACCAGAAGTTTTAGATTGTTGGTTTGAATCGTGAGCTATGCCTTATGCATCTAAACACTACCCTTTTGAAAATTCGGATACTTTTAAATTTCCAGCAGATTTTATAGCCGAATGACTTGATCAAACAAGAGGTTGGTTTTATACATTACTTATTCTTGGAGTGGCACTATTTGATAAAGCTCCAATGCAAAATGTAATAGTTAATGGTATAGTTCTAGCTGAAGATGGGAAAAAAATGAGTAAATCATTAAATAATTACCCAGATCCACATTTGATGTTTGATAAATATTGAGCAGATGCTATTAGATTTTACTTAATGAATTCTCCAGTAGTTGAGGCACAAGACTTTAGATTTACAGAAGAATGAGTTCATGAAGTAGTTAAAAAAGTAATTCTTCCATTATGGAATACTTATTATTTCTTTACTACATATGCAAATATTGATAATTTTAAGCCTACTGGTAATAAAACAAAAAATAATAATTTAGATAAATGGTTAATATCAGAATTAAATGAATTAACAAAAGAAGTAAGTACAGGTTTTGATGAATATAAATTAAATAATGCAACTAAACCTATTGTTAAATTTATGGATAACCTTACTAATTGGTATATTAGAAGATCAAGAAAAAGATTCTGGAAATCTGAAAATGATGGAGATAAACTAGAAGCATATGAAACTTTATATACTGCATTAGTTGAATTAACTAAAATTATAGCTCCATTTATGCCATTTATATCTGAACATATATATAAAGAATTAACATGAAATAAATCCGTTCATTTAACAGACTTCCCTAAATATGATGCAACCTTAATTGATGAAAAATTAAACTCAGATACAGATAAAGTTCAAAAAGTAATTACTTTAGGTTTAGCATGGAGAGCAAATCAAAAAATTAGAGTAAGGCAACCACTTAAATCTATTACAATTACTGACACTCTTGATGATTACAATATTGAAATTATTAAAGAGGAATTAAATGTAAAAGAAGTTCTAGTTGTTGACGGTAATACTCTTGCTAAACAAATATGTAAACCTAATGGTAGAGCAATCTGACCAAAATTTGGTAAAGATGTTAAATTTATTATGTGAGAAGCTAAATCTGGTAACTTTGAAATTTTAGTTAACTGAAATGCTAAAGTTTGAAATTTTGAACTAGAAAAAACTGATTTTGAATTAGTATTTGAATCTGGTGATGAATGAACTTTAATAGAGGCATGATTCTGAATGGTTATTGCAATGGATAATGAAATTACAGAGGATTTAAAAATAGAATGATATGCTAGAGATTTAGTTAGACAAATTCAAGAAGCTAGAAAGGAAGCTGATTATCAAGTAGATGATAGAATACAAGTTTCAATGACTAATATGAATGAAGTATTAAATATATGGAAAAATTATATAGAAAAAGAAACTTTATCAACTATCATTGAAAATATTAATAATCCAGATATTGAAAAAGAAATTGAGATTTGAGATATTAAAATTAATTTAAAATTAAAAAAATATGTTTAACAAAGAAGAATTAGAAAATTTAAAATTAAAATTAGAAAAATTAGAAAAAAAAGATATTGATTTAATTATTAGTGATTTTGATGATACTATTTTTTGTAGAAACGAACAATTAGAAGATTCTGAATTATTAAGGAATAATAGATGAGAAGCTTGAAATGAAAAAATTTTAAATGAAATATGATTAGAAAAATATTGAAATAAATATTACAAAAATAAAAAAATACCTAAATCAATAGTGTCACAATTAAGAAAATGACATGATGTTATTATTACAGCTTGAAATGAAAAATTACAAAATTGTAAATTAACTCATACATGATTAATACATCATAATTATATAGTTGTAAATAATGCTGAAGATAAAATAATAGAATCAATAAAATATATTATAAATACTTTGAAATTTCTTCCAAACAAAGTTACAGTATATGAGGATAGGCCTAAATATTTTATTGAATACAAAGATTTTATATCAGATTTTTTATGAATACCTGTTGATATAATGTATGTAGAAATGAAAGATAATTTTAATGAACCAAAAATAACAAAAATAAGCTAATTAATTAGCTTATTTTTGTTATTGACTTTTATTATTATTTATTTATAATTCTTAAAATTATTAATAAATAATACTATGAATAAATTTCAAGAACTTTGGAGTATTAAGGAAAATTGATGAGATAGTGATATTGATGTAATTAAAAATGCAAAATGACAAATTTCAATTTATAAAAAATATTATACAACTATCCAACCTCTAATCAAAGATAATCCTACTTTTTCAAAAAAAGATATTCAAAAATATCATAAAACACAAAATGAAACAAAATTAATAAAAAATAAAATACCATTAAAAGAAAGTATAACATTATTAGGTAATAAAATAGATACTATATTAATTGATATTTTAACATTAGATGAACAAAATATAATGCATGCTTCTGATTTAAAAACAAAAGATAAAGTAATTATAACAAATCCACCATATATAGAATGAAAAACATTTAATGAATATTTGAAAAATATAGAATATCAAAAAGCAAAGGAAATAAAACAAATTATAACTGATAATATAATTTCAGATAGAAAAACATACCCAATGAATTGATGAAACTTTTATTTATCACAAATTTCTACATTTAACATAAAAGTACTATCAATAAAAGAATGAACAATTAAATTATTAATAACTGATATAGCACATAAAATATCAGAAATAATAAAATAAAAAGAACAAATTATATTTGTTCTTTTTATTATGCAGCTTTTTTTCTTTTAGCATTATGTACTCTAGTAGTAGTTTTTGCCTTTAATTCATTAACTTTATTTTTTCATGAAACTAATCAAATTTTTTCATCGATTTCATTATCTTCATCATTTAGATCTTTAATTAATTTCTTATAATCTGAAATCTCAGATCTTAAATTTTTTATTTTATCTTCTTTAATTCAAATAATTTTTTCATCATCAGAAATATCATTTGAAATTTGTTCTTTTCTTGCTTCTAATTGTTCAACATAACTATTAGTTGCTTCCTCTAAACTAAATATAGTATTTTTTTCTTCTTCATTAATAATATCATTATTTTCAGTAGATAGTAATCACATATCTAAACCTGTTTCCTCTTTAACTTCCATTACTGGTTCTTCTGTTTTTGTCTCAGTAGCTCATGTTAAATCTAATCACATATCTAAACCTGTTTCTTCTTTAATCTCCATTACTGGTTCTTCTGTTTTTGTCTCAGTAGCTCATGTTAAATCTAATCACATATCTAAACCTGTTTCTTCTTTAATCTCCATTACTGGTTCTTCTGTTTTTGTCTCAGTAACAGCTTCCTCATCTCCAAATGTTATTAAATCATCCATAGTAGAAGTATTTTCTTCAATTATTGGAGATTCATCTAATGTAATAGTTGGTTCATCAGATAGAATTAATAAATCTGAAGTATCATTATTTTGCACTGTAGTAGTCATATTTAATAAATTATATTTTAATATACATTAATATCATATCATAGAAAATTTTAAATTGCAAAAATTTGAATTTTTTAAATTAATAAATATACTTTATTAACAATTTTAAATACTTAAACAAATAAATATGGATTTTTCAAAAGCATGAGAAATGATGAAACTTCAACAAGAAGCAATGAAAGTAAAAAAAGAGTTAGAAAATACTTATATTGAAGCTGAAGTTAATGGTTTAGTTATAACCGTTAATGGTGAAATGAAAGTTGAAAAAGTAGATTTTGAAACTAATAATTTAGTTGAAAAATTAACAGATAAAGAAAAAGAAGCATTACAAAATGCTATACAAGAAGCAGTAAATAAATGAGTTAAAAAATCTCAAGAAGTAGCTGCTGAAAAAATGCAATGAGTAATGTCTCAAATGTGAATGTGAGGTGCTGCTGGATGAATGGGTTTACCAGGTATGTAAAAAGAAAGTTAGAAAACTCTAACTTTCTTTTTTTATAAAAAATAATTGTAAAATACTAATTTTTCTTTAAAATAAACCCATAATTTTAAGAAATCATCTATATATGTCGTTCAAAAAAAATAAAATAAAAAAAACATCCCCTATTATTATAAATGTAGTATGATTAATATCATTATTAATCATTTTTTCACTATGACTTCTTATGATTAAAAATATTAATTTTTTTAATTTTAAAACTAAAGAAATTAATAATACATGAAGTATATTAATACAAAAAACAAATTCATGAATAAATATAGAAAATAATGTAAAAAAAACTGATAAAATTATAAATTTTATTAAAAAGAAAAATAATAAAAACAAAATTAATATATTAGTAGTATGAAGATGATGAGGTGATCATGATGCTCCAAATTTAACAGATACAATAATTCTCATAAGTATAAACACAGAAACTAAATTAATTAGTATGCTATCAATACCTAGGGATTTATATGTGGAATATCCTAATAATTCTAAATCAAAAAAAGAGGCTTGAAAAATAAACTGACTTTATGCAAAGTATTCCTATGATAATAATTCAAGAAAAATCTGAATGAATACTTTAAAAAATAAAATAATAGAAGTAACCTGAGAAAGAATAGATTATTTTATAAATATAGATTTTAATTGATTTAAAAATATTATTGATACAATTTGATGAATAGAAATAACTATACCTAAACAATTTGTAGATAATAAATACCCTGATTGAAATTGGTGATATAAAACACTTATATTTAAAAAATGAACTTGGATATTTGATTGAGAAAATGCATTAAAATATGCAAGGAGTAGACATTCTACAAGTGATTTTGATAGATCAATAAGACAACAACAAGTTATTAAATCAATAAAAGATAAATTAACATGAAGCTATTTCTTTAAATCACCATGAAAAATAAGAGAATTATATGAGGTTTTTATTAAATACGTATATACAGATATAAAATTATCTACATTAATAAAATTAGCATATACTTTAAATTGAGCATCGGATTATAAAATAATATCATCAAATTTAAATGATTCTTGTTATTATTGAAGTGATTCATGTGAAAAAGGTTGATTTCTATACACTCCTCAAAGAAGTCTTTTCTGATGAATGTCAGTTGTATTAGCAGAATGAACAAATATTGAAAAATTAAGTAATTATAAAAAAATACAAAAATATACCAATATAGTTTTTAATTCACCTAAGTTATTTGAAGAAAACTATAAAATTAATATTTTCAATTCATTAAAAGTTAATAATTTAGCATGAGTGTTGAGTAATAGTATTGTTAGATATTGATTTAATATACCAAAATATAATTCAATATGAAATACTTGAGAATTTCATCCAAAATCAGTTATATATTACAATAATATAAGTGAAGAATCTGAAACAATTAAAATTTTAAAGAGTCTTACTGATGTTAAGTTTATAAAAACTGAATATCCAAAATATTCAAAAGATAAAGCAAAAATAGAAATTATAATTTGAGAAGATTATTTATCTGATAAAAATCCATTTAATTTTTAATAAGAAATATGGTAATTAAAAAACCAAATACAACAAACACTAGGAGAAAACTAAAAACTACATATACAAAAAAAGTTAGTAATAAAACTAAAAAAATTCTTCAAAAGAAATGAAAAAATATTTTCTTAAAAGTAACAATATACTCTATTATTTTCTTTATAGTTTCTGGTATAATTTTAACTGCAATTTTATATCAAAAATATATAGTATGATTACCTCCTGTTAATGAATTAAAAAATCTTAATATTGCTGAATCATCAATTATATATGATAGAAATTGAGAGGAATTATATAAAATATTCAAGGAAAAAAGAACTTATGTTGATTTCGAAGATATTAACAAAAATATGATAAATGCACTAGTTGCTATTGAAGACAAAAGATATTGGACTAATCCATGAGTTGATATTAAATGACTAGTAAGAGCATGATTTAATTATATAATTTGAAATTCTTCTTGAGTAAAATGAACATCTACATTAACTCAACAATTAATAAGAAATACAATTATTAAAAATGAAAAAAGTTTAGAGAGAAAAATAAAAGAAATTTATTTAGCTTATAAATTAACATCATCACTTTCAAAAGAAAAAATATTAGAACTATATTTAAATAAAATATCATATTGACACAATGCTTACGGTATTGAAGAATGAGCAAAAACTTTTTTTAATAAAAGTGCTAAAGATTTATGAATATTTGAATCAACTATACTAGCTTCTTTACCAAAGTGACCTACTTATTATTCCCCTTATAATCACCCTGATAGAGTAGTATGATATCCATACATATATACAGAATGAAATGAACACGATAAAATTAAGATTATTACAACCAAAGATACAATAATTAACAAAGAAATATTATGAAAATTTAAAAATTTTATTTCATGATTAAAAGCTAGTCCTCTTGAATGAACAAATAAAACTTTAATTTGTAATATAAAAAAAGAATACTTTAAAAATCAAATGAGAGTTGATAATGATTGATGTACAGTTATAGAATACTCTGCATTAATTAACTTTTTAAATAGTATAAGGATTAAAGATTGAAATGATTATATAGAATACGAAACATGAAGAAAAGATAGAGTTTTATGAAGAATGCTAGAGGATTGATATATTAATTTTAAAGAATATAAAGATTCAATATTAAAATGAATTTGATACAAATTTAATCAATCAAGAGAAAATATTAAAGCTCCACATTTTGTATTTTATGTAAAAGAATATTTAGAACAAAAATATTGAGAAAAATTAGTAAATATATGATGACTACATATATACACTACCCTTGATTTAAAACTTCAAGAAAAAGCAGAAGAATTAGTAGAAGAACAAGCAAAAATAAATGAAACTAAATTTTGAGCAAATAATGCAGCACTTATAAGTATTGATAATAAAAATTGAGAAATACTTACAATGGTTTGATGAAGAGATTATTTTGATAAAGAAAATAAATGAAATGTTAATATAATCACATCTAAATTACAACCATGAAGTACATTTAAACCATTTGTTTATTCTATGGGAATATTCAATAAACAATTAGGAAATAAATCTGTAATATATGATTTAGAGACTGATTTTTGAAGTAATTATATTCCATCAAATTTTGATTGAAAATTTATGTGAAAAATGAATATTTCAACTGCATTAAATAATTCAAGAAATATTCCTGCTATTAAGATGTTTTTTATGGCATGATGAGAAAAAAATATTGTTGGTTTTATGAAAAAAATATGAGTTAATTCATTAAATACTCGCTGACAATATTGAGCTCCATTAGCTTTATGAACATGAGAAATGACACCATTAGAACTTGCTACAGCATATTCTACATTTGCTAATATGTGAATTAAAAAAGAAATAACTCCAATTTTAAAAATAACTGATTCTAAAGGTAATATAATAGAAGAAAAAAAAGAAAATATAAAATATGAAAAAGTAATATCTGAAGATCAAACATATATTATGAATCATATATTAAGTGATTCAAGCACACGTCCTAAATTTTGGAATACTTATATGACACTAAATGATAGGAAATTAGCTGCTAAAACAGGTACATCTACCAAACAATATATTAAAAATTGAAAAAAAGATATTTATCCAGCAAATTTGTGGACTATTTGATATACACCTCAAATAACGACAGTTGTATGGGCATGAAATACGAATTGAGCAAAATTAAATTATAGATGAAATTGATTAGAATGAGCCTGACCAATAATGCAAAAATTTATGACTTTTGCACATAAATGAAAAGATATTGAAAACTGGAAAAAACCTGTATGAGTAAAAGAAATAAATATATCTGAAGTATCATGATTATTACCTAATCCAGAAAGTACCAATCCAGCATTTATAATAAAATCATTATTTATAAATAAACCTACTAAATATGATAATAGTTATAAATATGTAAAAGTAGATTCTTTATGTAATTGATTAATTACAAAAGATACACCAGATGCTGCAATAAAAACAGTTACATTAATTGAATTTAAATCATTGATGCCAAGTAATCCTAAATGGGAAAATCCTGTTCAAAAATGGGCTAAGTCTGATAAATTCAAAAAAATATATTGAAATATACCTAATCTTATTACAAAAATAAATCCAGCTTGTAAAAGGTCATGAATTCCTTCTCAAATTATTATAAAAACTACTATTAAAAATAAAGATAAACTTTATGTATGAGAAAATTTTGTTCAATTTGCTTATAAAAGTTCAAATCCTATTATAAAAGTTGAAGTTTTTATATGAGATACATTAGTTGATCAAGTAAAAGTATGAAATAAAACAAATTGATCATATAGTTGAAAAATCTTTATACCTGTTACTAAAGCAAATAGATGAACTACTATAACACTTAGAGCGATAGATAATCAATATTATTCAAGCTCAGTAATAAAAAATATTTCTATAAAAAGAAAATAAAGTAAAGTTCAAATTAAAATAAGAATAATTCTCATTTTAATTTGACTTTTTTTTATTCTTTTATATTATTCTTAGTAAGAGTTTAAAACTCTTAACTTTTATATAATAAATAATTAAAAATGGAAGAATTAAATTTCCCTCAAATGGTTAAAATTGATAATACAGCTCCTGAATTCAATCTACCTTTTTACGATCCTAAAAGCGATGATGAAGGTACTATTGCATTATCAGAACTAAAAAAATGGACAGTATTATTTTTCTACCCTGCTGATTTTACTTTTGTTTGTCCAACTGAACTAAAAGATATGGCTGAACAAGAAGCAAAATTTAAAGAGTTAGATGTTGAAATTTTAGCTGCATCAACTGATACAATTTTTTCTCATAGAGCATGGGTTAAACATGAATGATTAATGAAAAATTTCCCATATAAAATGTTAGCTGATCATTCAACTGAAACTGCATATAACTATAATTTACTTGATGAAGAATCTGGTATAGCTGGTAGAGGTACATTCGTAATTGATCCAGATGGAATAGTTAGAAGTATTGAAGTAGCTTCTGGTCCATTAGGTAGAAATTCTGAAGAATTAATTAGAAAAATTGAAGCATTACAATTTATGAGAGAAAATCCAACTCAAGCTTGTCCTGCTAAATGGGCTGTATGAGCTAAAACTCTTACTCCATCAATAAAAATTGCTGGTGAAGTTGCTGAACAATTAGAAGATTAATTTTAACAAATAAAAAAATGATAGATTTTTAAAAATCTATCATTTTTTTATTTAACTTTTTTCTTAATTTCTTCTTTAGCTTCTTCAAAAGTTTCCTTTAAATCTGCAGCTAATTCTCTAGCTTTTTCTGGAGCAGATTCTTTTAATTCTTCAATTTCTTCTTTTTTTTCATCATATAATTTTTCTAAATTATATGATGCTTCAACTAGAAATTCTTTTCATTTAGATTTTAATTCATCAGCAATTTTTAATCATTCTTTTTTATATACATCAACAACTTTCAATAAGTCATCTTTTTTTTCTTTTAAAAGTTCTTTATTTTTATCAGTTAATATTTGTTTTTTTAATTCTTCAATTAGAGTTGTATGAGTATCTATAAAATTATCAAACATAACTTTAAAATCCCCTTCTCATTCTTTTCTAGATTTTTTTAAATCTTTTTTTAATTCCCCTGGTTTCTTTTTACTAAACATAGTAGCTATAAAACCCCCTGCAACATATCATGCAGCTAATAAAAATATATTTTTTTTAGACATAGTATTATTTTTAAAAATTAACTAAAAAAGCATAGACTGAAAAGTCAAAGACTTTTTAACATAAATTAGAACAGAAACTTTATCTTAGACTTTTTTATGATATAATTATTATATAGAAAATTTATATTCTTACAAATAATTTTAAAGTATGTCGTACAACAATTTTTCTGATTGATATAAAAAAGCATTAGTAAATGCAGAAAATAATATAAAAGAAATAAATCTAAAAGATTTATGAGTAGAGGATATTTTTATACAAATAGTAAAAAAATCCACTTGATGAATAAAAGAAATTTTTAACTTATACTGAATTAATGAAAAATTAACTATAGAAATAATTAATAAATGAATTTTTAATGAAACTTATGAAAAAAGAAAATGAGTTTATTCATGAATGAACTCAAGACTTAAAAACACTATATTATGAAGTGTTAAAATAGCTGCTACATTTTCTAAACCAAAAGCTTCTATTGAGGATTTTTTAATATCAATGATTAAAAATGATTCATGGATTGTAAGTTTTCTTGATTATATTTGAATCACTCCTAGTGATATTGAAAAAAACTTAACAGAATTAAATAAATTATGAGTAATAGATTGAATTTCTAAATGACAATCAAACTCGGTAGAAGTAGAATGAGAAGATTGAATAAATAAACTACTATGAGCATTAACACAAAATTTATTTTGATCAAATGAACAAACAACTCCATTTGATATGAATTCTAATGAAGCAAATAAACAAAGTGATTCTACTACCCCTGCACTTGATTTTTTTACCACAAATTTATCTAAAGAAGCTGAAGATTGAGAAATAGAAAACATCATTTGAAGAGATATAGAAATAGAAAGGCTTATAGCAATATTAAACAGAAAAACAAAAAATAATCCTGTATTAGTATGAGAACCATGAGTTGGTAAAACTGCTATAGCTGAATGACTAGCTCTAAAAATAAAAGAATGAAATGTTCCATTCTCTATGAAAGATAAAAAAGTTCTTTCCCTTGATATGTCTTCTCTAGTTGCATGAACAAAGTATAGATGAGAATTTGAAGCTAGAATAAAACAAGTTATAGAAGAAGCATCTAAAGTAGAAAATGAAATAATTCTATTTATAGATGAAATTCATACAATGATTGGTGCATGATGAACAGAATGAACACTTGATGCATCAAATATATTAAAACCGGCAATGTGAAGATGAAAAATAAGAATTATTTGAGCTACAACAAATAATGAATATAAAAAATATATTGAAAAAGACTCTGCACTAGAAAGAAGGTTTCAAAAAATAATGGTTGAAGAACCAAATAAAGAAGATACATTAAAAATCATTAATTGATTAAAAAATTCATTTGAGACATATCATAATCTAAATATATCAGATGAAGCTGTAAAAAGTGCAGTAGAATTATCTATTAGATATGTTACAGATAAAAATTTACCTGATAAGGCAATTGATTTAATAGATGAAGCTTGTAGTATTAAATCAATGAAATATAATTTCGATGAAAGTTGAATCAAAAAAATAAAAGAAAAAATTTCTAAAATAAATAAAAATATAGAACTTGCTGTTATTGCTCAAGAATATAAAAAAGCATCAAAATTAAAAGAAGATCAACTTAAACTTGAAAAAGAAATTGTAGATATGAAAGAGAAATTTACAATTCCAAAAAAAGAAAGAATGACAGTTACAACTGAAGATGTACAAAAAATATTAAGTATTTCAACTTGAATTCCTGTATCGAGTTTAAGTAAAGATCAGATAGATAGATTAAAACAATTACCTAAATCTATAAAAAAAGAAATAATATGACAAGATGAAGCTATTTCTGCAATTGTAAAATCTATAACAAGAAGCAAAGCCTGAATCTGAGATCCAAATAGACCTCTTTGAAGTTTCTTATTTTTATGACCAACATGAGTTTGAAAAACTGAACTTGTAAAAGTATTAACTAAACATTTTTATGAAGATAAAGATGCTTTAATTAAAATTGATATGAGTGAATTTTCTGATAAGACTTCTGTAAATAAACTTATATGATCATCTGCCTGATATGTATGATATGAAGAATGAGGTATGCTTACTGAAAAAGTAAGAAAAAAACCTTATTCAGTAATATTATTTGATGAAATAGAAAAATGAGATTTTGAAGTTTACAATTTATTATTACAAATACTGGAAGAATGAGTGTTAACAGATAATAAATGAAAAAAAATAAACTTTAAAAATACTATAATTATTATGACATCTAATATAGGTCAGGAAGAATTTGCTGAAAAAGCTGAAAGTATTTGATTTGATGTTAAAGAATCAGAAGAAGAAAATATCTTAGAAGACTTTAATAAAGCAGCAAATAATATTAAAAATAACTTAACGGATTATTTTTCTCCTGAATTTGTTAATAGAATAGATAAATTAATTGTTTTTAAGCCTTTAGATAAAAATAAAATTAAAAAAATCGTTCAAATATGATTAGAAAATTTATCTGAAAGATTAGAAAAAAAATGAATGAAATTAATTTATCAAACAAAAGTACTTAATTATATAACTAAGATAGTTTATAATCCTACTTTTTGAGCAAGAGAAGTAAGAAGATATATAATTGATAATATAGAAGATACAATTGCTGAAATTATAATAAATAATAGAAATAAAAAAGAATTTACTATACATGTAATTAAAAACCAAATTGTAGTTAAATAAACACAAAATAAAAATAGGTATATACCTATTTTTATTTTGTGTTTATTTCTTTTTTTTATATAATATAACTATATATTTACATATCTATATATATGAAAAAAATATTCATTTTTATTATAACTTTATTAAGTATTACTAATATAGCTAATGCTTCTTTTTGAAGTGTAAGTTCATTAGATTTATATAAAAATATAGATAATTGAATTGAATGATTGCAAGATAATATGATTAGTTATGAACTTGAATGATGAAATGCTAAAACATGAATATTAAAATGAATTAATAAACTAGCAAAAAACAATAATACTCTAGAATGTTTAGATCAATCAAAATATCTTTCTAAATCAAAATTTGATTCTATTATTCAAAATAAAAATGGTATTCAAATTTCAGAAATTATTAAATTATTTAATAATAATTGTCAAACAAATTGAAATACAACTATAGAATTAGCTAATAAATATGCAGACTTTTTTATTTTATATAATGATATAAATACAAATACTGCAAAAGAAAAAACTGAACAAATATATAAGTTATCTCAAATATGATTATATTCTGATTGAAACCTAGATAACTCATGATTTGATTTAATTACTGATATAGAAGAAATTGATAAAATTATATTTGCAAATGTAGTTGATTATGAATGAGAAGAAATTGATAGTATAGATGATACTTTAAATGATTACTTTGATCCATTAAATAAAAAAATTGATAATCTACTTAAAAGATCAGACTTAACTAATAATAATGGAGGAAATGATGCAATTCAATATTCTCCTACAGAACAAATTACAAGTCCAGAAAAAATTATTAATACAAGTAATGAATATGTATGTGCTAATAATCAACAATCAAGTTGATTATCTGAAAATTCTTTAAATTGACTTTTAAATAATATAAATAATGATTTAAAGTGAAATAATAAAGATAACCCATGAATAGATAATAATAAACCAAATTCTAAATTTAATAACAATAATAATGATAACAACAATGATAACAATTGAAATTATCAAAAAGTTGTAGATAATTCATTATGGCCTTGTGAAAGTTTTTTTTGTATTGTGATTGATTTTGTAACATATGAACATAGTTTATTTTGATGATGAGAAGATATAACAATAGAATATTTATTAAATAGATCAAATAAACATCTTTCTAAATTCGCAGCTACATCATTAATTCCTGCAAAAATGTGAACTAATAATTTTGAATTATGACTTAAAGATTTAAACTTACCTGATGTTTTTCATTTAAGTTTTCAAATTTCAACTAAACCAATTCCTATTTTAAATATAGAAAAAAAATGAACGAAAGACAATAGTGAATTTTCAGCTAAAAATATGTTAGAAGAGTATTATAAAGTAAATGGGTTAAATTATAATAGAAGAAATGATTTAGATGCACTAGTAGCATTAGAAGCAAATAAACAAAACATTAATAATGCTGCTTGATTAACTATAGAAGAATTATTGAAAAAACAAAGCGAAAATGATACTATAGCTAGAAAAAGACAGCAAAAAGTATTAACTTTACAAAAATCTATTGAAGCAAAAGTTTCATATTGAACTATATGAACTTTTGAGGAACAATATACAGAACTAGATAAGTTTACTGTTTGAATTGTTAATTATGTAAATATTCTAGATTCTTTAATTGAAAATTTAAGACAAATACCTGTTGAGTATTAATAAATTAAAAAAATGTTATGAAAAAAAGATTATTATTGATACTTACACTAATTATTTATTTTAGTGTTTATCCATCAGTTTGAGCAAGTTGTTTAATAAAAAATAAACCTGCCCCAGCTTTATCAGAGTATATAAAAAATAATAGGACCATAATTAAAAATATTACTAATTCTATAGTTAAAGCAAAAAATAAAAAAACAAGTTCTACTAAAGATTCAAATCAATCTTCATATTCTAAATTTAAAAAAGAAAAATGAGAAGAATTTGATAAAACTGCTGCAGAAACATCAAGTATATTTAATGAAATTTTTAATTTTACATGATATTATTCATATTTTAAATATTATGTAACTTACCCTATATCAAACGAAGTTCCTTCGCAAGTAAAAAGAGACTATAAATTAATAGATAATGAAAATAAGTGATTAACTCAATATTTAAAGCAAATAAATCAAAACTGAGATTCTGATATAATTATTGAAAATGCTTGTAAATGAGTAACTAGGTGATTAGAAAAATGTAAAGTTGAATTAAATAACAAAAAATCAATAAAAATAATATGAAAATTAATTAAAAATAATGATTTAATATTAGATTTATATAGAAACTCTATTATTTGAAGTGATGATGATTATAGTATAGAAGATTTTATTATAGTTGATGAAAATTTTATTGAACAAATTCAATTTGAATATTACTCACAAATTGCAGTATCAGAATGTAATCAAGAAAAATGATGATTTTTTGAACAAATAACAAGTGCGATAGGTGATATAAAACTTATTAATAAAGCTTGAGAAGATTGAATAAAAAAATGGCAAGATGCTTTTGCTTTACTTTTATGAAGTTGACCAGATTGAGAAGAAGCTAAAGTAGAACAAAAACAATTAAAAAAATACTTATCTGATAGCTGAATTCCAGGCGAAAAACAAGATATAATAATGAAAAACCTTGCTGAAACTAATTCAAAATGATTTTCATTTAATAATAGTTTTATAGAAAATACTTTTGATAGCACTAAAAAGAAATTAAAAAAAGATTTAGCAATATGGAAAAAACAATATATATGAGATGCTTTACCTAAAAATACTCAAACAACGAGTATTAACCTAATTAAGAAAATAACTAATAACTCTGAAGTTACAAGAAATATTGAAAAAAATATTGATGAATTATATGAAAGTGAATTACCATATATATGAGTAGGTAATATAACAACTGAAACGTTAAGATCAAAAATAATAAATTCTCATTTTAATATTCAAGATAGTATTTGAGTATTAGAAAATACTATAAAAATTTCATCAAAAGTATGTAAATCTCAATGAGGTTGATGAAAATGTGATTAATTTAATAAAAATAAATAAAAATATGTTAACAAAAGAAGAAATAAAAATAATGAGAAATAATGCTGAAATTCATAAATTAGTATTTAATGAAATAGAAAAAACACTTAAAAATTGAACTTCTTCTATGGAAATAGATGAATTATGCTGAAAAATAGCAAAAGAACATAATGTACTATGTTGATTTAGATGAGTATATGATTTCCCTAATAATATATGTATTAGTGTAAATGATGTAGTAGTTCACTGAACTCCAAAAAAATGATTAAATTTTTATGATGGAGATTTGGTAACTTTTGATTTTTGAATAAAAGATAAAAAAGTGTGAATAAATACAGATGCAGCTATATCACTAATAGTATGATGAAATGAAAAAAATCCTAAATGAGCTAAATTAATAGAAGCAAATAAGAGAGCTTTATATGCATGAATTTCTCAATGTAAAGTATGAAATAAAGTTTGAGATATTTCTGCTGCAATACAAAAAGAAATAGAATGATCATGATATAAAGTAGTAAAAGATTTAACATGACATGCTATTTGAAAAGAATTACATGAGACTCCTTATATACCAAATTTTTGAAAAGCATGAAACTGAGTTAAACTTCAAAAATGAATGACTCTTGCTATAGAACCTATATTATGAGAAAAAAGCTGACAAATAGTTGATGAATGAGGTTGGGAAATTTATATAAAAGATGGTAGTTTATGATGTCAATATGAACATACTATACTTATTACAGACTGAGAACCTGAAATTATAATATAAAATTAATTATAATGTTATTTAAAGAAGCACATAATAAATTTCTAAATTACTTAGAAGTAATAAAAAATAAATCACCTAGAACTGTAGAACAATACGATAGGCATCTTAATAAATTTCAAACATTTATTTTCGATAAAAAATTAGATATAAATACTTTTAATGTATCGGATATAAATTTAGAAATATCTGAAAATTTTAGGAGTTATTTATATGAAAAAAATAGATCAATTTCAATAAAAACAGCTAATGCTTATATGATAACATTAAGAAGTTTTTTAAAATTTTTAGAGAAAAAATGATATAATAGTCTATCAGCAACTGCTATTGATTTAATAAAAGCAGAGGAAAGACATGTAGAATTTTTAAATGAAGAAGAATTAGAAAGATTATTTAACTCCCCTGATACTAAAACTATAATATGAACTAGGGATTTAGCTATAATGGAATGTGTTTACTCAACATGACTCAGAATATCAGAATTGACTGCTCTTAATATATCAGATATAAATCTAAGAAGAAGAGAATTTGCAGTAAGATGAAAATGAAGAAAAGTAAGAGTCGTATACCTAACAAAACATTCAGCTAAATTAATAGAAGATTATATTGAAAAAAGAAATGACCATATGTCTCCTCTTTTCATTAGGCATAATATTAAAAAAGAGCATATTGATATGTTAGAAGATGAAAAAGTAAGATTAACAAGATTTTTTATAACCAATATGGTTAAAAAATATGCACAAAAAGCATTTATATTAAAAAATATTTCAGCTCATACTCTTAGACATTCTTTTGCTACAACTTTGTTAAGTAACTGAGCAGATTTAAGAGCTATTCAAGAAATGCTATGACATGCTAGTATCACAACTACACAAGTTTATACACATGTTACTAATAAAAAATTAAAAGATGTTCATTCGAAATTTTTTAAATAAAAAGAAGATATTAAATATATTTAATATCTTCTTTTTTCACCTCTATTATTAAATCTTTTCTTTCAATTACAAAATGATAATTTATATTATCTTTTTTAAACTCATCAAACTTATCAAAAACTTTTTTTTCAGGATTTACAAAATAAAAATCTGTATTTTCATTTAACATATAACTAATTCAGAAATCACTAGCAGTATCTCACATTCATCAAACTATATTCGTGAAAATTCAATTATCTATTAGTCTTTTAATAAATCAGCTTTTATGATCTTTACCCCATAATGGCATATATTCTTGAGTATTTATAGATAAAAAACTTCAAACTCAAAATATTTGTTTAATATATTGTTCTCATATGTTTTTTCAAATATATTTTTTCAATAAATCTAGATATATATCAAAAATAAAATCTGGAGCTCATGAAACAAATATAAAATTTTTCCCACCTTCTAATATTTCTTTTAATTTTTTAAATGAAAATCTAAATGGATTAATTTTTTCCTTCTTTTTAAAACTATATTTAATATAAGCAAGATATTCATCCCACTCTACTAAATTTTTATGTTTTAATAATAAAAATATACCTGCATTTAAATATTCAAAATATTCTATTTCTTTATTATAAGCCTTTTTTTCTAAGTCATTAAAAAATTTAACATCCTTTAAAAAATTAGAATAATCATCTAAATCCATATCAAAGTAATCTTGTTTTTTAACAAATTTTATAAATAAACTTACTGCTTCTTTTTGTAAAGTTCATCTAAAAAAAGTACCATCTAAATCTGATATAAAATATTCTCATTTTGTAAATTTTTCTATCTTATCTTTATAATAATCATTATCAAAATGATTACAATTAAAGGTAATTCATAAAATCTCTAATATATCTCTAGTATTTTGTTTACTATTAAGTTCAACTAATGCTTTTTCTAAAATCATTTTTATTAAATTATTAATTATAAATAAATTATAACATAGATAAATTAATTTAAAAGTTTATTTTTATATTTATTTATTTATAATAATAATAAATAAAATTAATTCTATAATTTAAAATAATGAAATTAATAGTTTGATTATGAAATCCATGAAAAGAATATGAAAAAACAAAACATAATATTTGATTTTTGTTTTTAGATTATTTAGTAGAAAATAATACATTTTCAGACTTCAAAAAAGATACTAAATTTAAAGCAGAAATATCAACTTGAATATTCAAATGAGAAAAAACCATTTTATTAAAACCTATAACTTATATGAATCTAAGTTGAGATTCTATTATAAAAATAATTAATTTTTATAAAATTAATTTAGAAGATATTATTGTTATATACGATGACATGAGTATGGATTTTTGAAAAATTAGGTTTAGAGCAAAATGAAGTGCTTGATGACATAATGGTATAAAAAGTATAATAAGTCATTTAAAAGATGAGTTTAATAGAATTAAAATATGAATTTGATATAATGATAATTATCAAGTATCAGATTGGGTTTTATCAAAATTTACAAATGATGAATTAAATCAATTAGATAGTGAAATTTTTGAAAATGTAAAAAATATACTTTCAGAAAAAATATAATATATAAAAATTAAAATAATGAAAAATAAAATATATATAATATGAATAGGTTGAATATGAATCTCAGCACTTGCTAGATTTTATTTATCTCAATCATATACTGTGTACTGAAGTGATATGAATTCATCAGAATTAATAAATCAATTAAAAAATGAGTGAGCATATATAAATATCTGAGAAAAAGCAGATATACTAGATAAAGATTTTGAATATGTAGTTTATACAGAAGCAGTACCTGATACACAAAGTGAAATAATAAAAGCAAAAGAATTATGATTAGAATTATTAACTTATCCTGAAGCAATCTGAAAAATCACTACTAATAAAAAATTAATAACTATTGCATGAACACATGGTAAATCTACAACCGCTTCTCTTACTAGCCTAGTATTAAAAAATTCAAATATTGATTTTACAAGTATAGTATGAACAATATTAAAAGAATTTGATAATAAAAATTTTTATTATAGAAAAGAATGACTTGAAGATGAATATTTTATTCTTGAGGCTTGTGAATATAAAAGAAGTTTTTTAAATTATAAACCTACAGTATGAGTAATAATTAATATTGATTTAGACCATTTAGATTATTATAAAGATTTAGAAGATTATATTTCAGCATATAAAGAATACATAAATAATATACATTCATGATGATTTGCTATAATTAATTGAGATGATATTAATTGTAAAAAATTAATTTGATTAAGAAAAGATATAAGCTATATAGAAGTATTTAAAAATTATTTTCACCATAATGGACAACAAATAAACTTCCCTATTATAGACATGAAAGTTCCTTGAAATCATATATTATTTGATGCTAAAATAGCATACATTATTTGACATATGATATGAATTAATGATGCTAAAATTATAGAATCATTAGAATTATATTCATGAGTTTGGAGGAGAATGGAGAGGATTTGAAACACTGTCCATAATAATTTATTAATGAGTGATTATTGACATCATCCAACTGAAATTAGTCTAACATTAAAGGCAATAAAAGACAACAATTTAGACAAAAAAATATTGACAGTTTTTCAACCACATCAATATTCTAGGACATATGAGTTATTAGATGACTTTAAAAATTCTTTTAAAAATACTGATGAATTAATAATTCCAAATATATATGAGTCAAGAGATTCCAAAGAAGATAAAGAAAAAATAAATACTGAAAAATTTATAAAAAAATTATCTCATAAAAATATTGTAAATTGAAATTGATTAAATAATACAATTAACTTAATTGAAAAATTTGATAAAGAAAATTCTTGAGCAATAATTATATTAATGTGAGCCTGAGATGTTGATAATTTAAGATATAAAATAAAGACTGTTTAAAATTTAAACAGTCTTTATTTTTATTTAGAAAATCATTTTGGTGGATTAATTTGATTTTTTGGATTAAATTTAATTATGAATGATATTCAATCATCTTCAGTTCAATCACATCTTAATTCAAATTTTCTTATATAATTTAAGTCATATATTTCTGCTAAATCATAATCTATTGTAGTTTGTCCTCAAGGTAATGTAAAAGAATTTCATCAAATAACAGCTCATCATATAGTATTTCTTGTAAATATAGAACCAAACAATTCTAATCTATTTCATAATTCAGAATCGTTATAAGCTACTCAATAATTATTTGCACTTCTTATTGCTCAGTCAGCATAAATTAATGCATTTATATATGTAACATCATTTTTAATATAAATATTTCATTCTTTATTATAATCATAATTCATATTATAATTATCCTTTAATACAATTATTCATAAATTTTTATCTATATTTTCATCAATAATAAAATTTCAATTTTTAATTATAATTGTATCATTTGGATTTAAAGAATTTTTTACTTCACTATATTTCACATCTCAATCTATATAGATTACTCAATTTATATTTTGAGTTTTTGATGATGTTCTATTTTTCATTAATGAATATGCATTTTTTCTAATTTCTCATCTTAAACTTCATTTGCTCAAATCTGATATATTAGATTTTTGTCATGTTTGATCAGCTTTTCAATCTCATTGCAAACTACCTATTATTTTTACTCATAATGTTTCTACATCACATGAGGATGTTCAATTATATTCAAAATTATCTAAATTATATTTTACTGTTTTTCAAGCTATATTATAATTTACTTCTAATAACTCAATTTCTAATTTTGGTGATTTTAATAAATTTTCTGTTGCATCTATATTTCATGAAAAACTTAATTCAGAAATATTTGGAGTTCATCATAAATTTTTATTTATCAAATCAAATTTATTCCAATAATGTCCAATTATTTTATTTTTCACTATATTTTGATTTAAATATGTAAATCCATTTATAAAATTTACATTTCAAATATTATCTAATTTTATTTTATAATCTAAATCTTTTCATATTTGTGGAACTTCATCACTTATTGTTTTAAATTCTGAAATTTGTAATGGTTTTTTAAATATATTAGTATTAGAACTATTTTCATATTTATATATTTCAGAAATTTGTGAGTTATCAATATATAATTGTCACCACTTATTCATATTAATTTTAAATCTCTCTACAAATTCTCAAGGCACATATGAATTTATAAAAAAACGTACTTCTCATAATGAATTTGAAGTTAATCAATAATAATTTAAATTTGTAGCTATTTCTCACGAGTGTGGAGTAGTCATATTAAATTGAATAGTATCACTTATATTTAATGGAGAATATTCTAAAATATCTATATCTTTATTATAGATAAGATTATTATATTTATCTCTCAGTGTTATAATATAAGTATATTTATCTCAATTATTTGCAAATAATATTCATTTAGTTCAATTTAATTCTATAGTAGTTTTATCTTGATCTAAATCTCATGGATATATAGTTATAGATTTATTAACCTCTCTAATATTTCAAACATTATCAATCATACATAAATATAATATATGATTTCATGAAACAGTATAATTTATTATTTCATTATTTATAACTTCTGTTCAATATATAGAAACTCCATCATTACAAGTTTGATTCCATTTATATTTCAAACTATTTGGTCAACTTAAATAATCATCTCAACTAACTTTAATTTTATTTTGATCACTAGCTTTAAAAGGATTAAAAATTGCATTAATATTCAATTCTTCAGGTTTTATATTATCCAATTTTTCAATTAAAAATTGTTTTGTTGTAGTTATATTTGCATTATCTTTAATTGTAATTTGATATAATCAATTAATATTTACAATTAATTCTTTATAACTATCTACACATCAACTCATATCATCTTGACATGCTAACCATAATTTTCTAGTTCACTTTTTCCATCACATATTAGTGTCTGAAAAATCATTTACATCAGATGTAGCAACTACTTGTCAACATTTTTCATTTCATGCATTATCAGAGACACATTTAATATGAGTTCATCTAGCTAAATAATAAATTACTTCTCACTCTACAGAACATCCACTTCATCAATTATCAGTACAAGTTACTCATATCTTTTGTTTTCAATCAACAATTTCAGCATATTTAAAAAATTCTATTTCAGGTAAAGTTTTATCAATATTTTTAATATTATATGACTTAATTAAAGTGTTTCATGCTGAATCAGTAATTGATAAATTTCATGTACATCATCATTCTATATCACATGTAAAACTTGGTGAAGCATTTCAAACTAACCAGTCAGTATTCCATGTTTCATCACCAAATTTAGTAGCACTTCATGTTAATTTTGCAATTTTACTTCAATTAACCCAAGTATCATTTGTATCTACATAAGAAATACTTCAAATAGGATCTGTTTTATTAATTTTCCAAACATGATATTTTACAGAAAGACTTCTTCATAAATTATCTACAATATTTAAAGTTCAAGTTCAATTTTCAGTAACTAAAACACTATCAACAGTATTAGAATCACAAGTTGTACTTGTACAGTAAAAAGAAACTTCTATATTTTTATTTATAAAAGTATTAATTGCTTTTTCTCAATACTCTCAATCAACAACAGGAGTTCAAAAAATTGCTTCTCAATTATTTATATCAATAGGTGCACCTCATTCTTCATAAAAATAAATTTGTCCAGTTAACTCAGGTATAGATGGTACTTCAGTTCATCACGAAGAAGTACTACCAGTTCCATTTGCAAAAGAAAAAGCAATAAAAACAATATTAAATACTATTATTAAGAATAATTTTATCATCATATAGTTATATTAGATTATATATAATTATATTATAACATAATAAAAATAATAAAACAAAAAAACACCTTTAGGTGTTTTTTTGTTTTATTCAATACCTCAATCACTTACATTTGGTGCTTGAGTATCAGTATATCTAACTGTACATGCTTGTCCAGTTACATTATAAGAAGTTCTACTTTCGGCATTCCAATTTCAACATCTATAACTTGATCATCTAGTATAAGTTGTAGTTTGAACATTTCATGAACAATCAGAAACTCAATTATTCCAAGAAGTACAACTAACTCATGACATAGCACTAGCATCAGAAAATGTTTTTCATTGTATTTCACATGATACACTAGATGTATAATTATAACAAGTATAATCATCATTAGCCATAGTATAATAATATGAACCTCCTGCAATTGCAAATAGTATAATAATTCAAGAAATAATAATATTTTTATTTTCCATTTTTCAAGTTATTAAATAATAAATTAATCTATATTATAATAAAGACTTTGTTTAAATCAATCTTTATTTAATAATTTGATTGGGTTATTCTCCCATATTCACCTAGTTCTATTTAATACCCACCAAGGAGCAAATCAACTTATTTTTCTATCCAATAAAAACTGATTATCAATAGTGTATCATTTTTCTTTCGATTTTTCTAAAATTAAATTTAATTCTGTATTAGTTAATAAAGAAGTTCAATTTATTTTAGTATTTAATAAATATTTAATATCTGAATATTGCCTTGTAATTATAGGATTTTTCTTACTAATATATAATTCATTTCAATTAGTATCAAATAACATAAGATATGTCATTCAATTAGTTATCATTTTATTTCAAGTATATCAATATACAGAGTCAAAATTATCTAAACTTAAAAAATTTTCCATTCAAGGAGTATTTCTATTAAATTCAAAAATTAACACATTAAAATCTCAATTATATTTTTTTCAATCTTTTGTTAATAAAACTCAAGCTTTAAATTCAAATTCATTTCATAGTGATGATTTAATTATTTTTATATTACCTCAATTAATATCTGAAGATTTTACTAATACAGATGTATCTGAGTTATGCAGATTAAAATCAATATTTTGTGCAAATTGATTATTAAAATCAAATAATATATATATTCAATTGTATCAATCTGAAAAATTATTATATGAAGCCCTAAGTCTTAATCTAGTTAGAGGATAAGTATCAATTTCAAAAGAATATTTTCATTCTTCATCTGTAATTGTAGAAATATTTTTATAGTTAAGAATTTCAATTTTAGCTCATTTTAAAGATTTTCATAGATTAAAAACTCTTCAACTAATTTTATATTTTATTTTTTTTATTCATTCATCTTTCTTTATTTTTAATGCATTATCATAATCTCATGCAAAATCATATAGATAAGATAATTGTTGATTATCTTCTTTTGTTTTATTTTTTTTATTTTCTAATCTTTTGTATCTTTCTAAAAATGATTCTCAATTATATGGATCTAATAGACTATTATGCATTATAAGATTTGGTGCGAGTTCATTTTTTTCTAATAATCTAATTCAACTTCTTTCATTATTAGGTTCTCAATAAATATATTTATTTTTTTTATATGAATTATATATATCAGTAATTGCTTGATTCTTAATATTTTTATTATTAGATTTATCAATTTCATTAATTAATTTTTTATCAAATTTAATAACTGTATATGAATCATCAGTAAAAGTATTAATATAAAAATTTTCATTTAATAAATCAACATTCAAAATAACTCATGTTCATTTAACGAAATATCATAAAAAATCCTCGACTCATTCATAATTTTCTGGATTAATTATATCATTATCTATATTTATCTCTTTATTTTTTTCCGATATAATATTATCCATAGTATTATTGCCTACATTAGAAAATATTTTTTTATTTTTAGAAGAATTATTAACAAAAAGTAAAATAGCTCCTAGTAATAGGATAAATACAGTAATATATATAAATTTCTTTTTCATAATAATATGATATTAAATATTAAATATATAGTATATATTTAATTAGTTAACACAAAAAAAACACCCTATTAAAAGTGTTTTTAAATTGACATAAATATATATTATTTTTTAAATCAAATATATGTACTTTCTGATTTCATAATATTAGATAATAATACTAATAATATTCTAGATATCCACATTGCAGAAAATAATGAAACAATTATTCAAATAGCTAACATAAGTCAGAACCCCTTAATCATATTTATACCAAAAATAAATAATATTAAAGCAACTAAAAATCATGTAACATTTGAATCCCATATAGCAGACCAAGATTTTTTAAATCATATAAGTGTAGCTTCTTTCATATTTTTTCATCACTTTAATTCATCTTTTATTCTTTCAAATATAAGAACATTTGCATCAATTGCCATACCAACTGATAGTATTAATCAAGCTATAGATGCAAGAGTTAGAACTACTCACATAGATTTAATTATAGTAAGAACTATTGCAATATACATAAGTAACGCTATAGCCGACATAAATCATGCAAATCTATAAACAACAACTAAGAAAAGTAATATTAATAAAAATCATGATATTCAAGAAAAAATAAGTTTTTCTAATGAACTTGAACCAAGTTTAGAATCAATAGTTTTTTCAGATGTTAAATATATAGGTGCTGGTACAACTCATGTATTTATATCTTGAGCTAATAATCTAGCTTCTTCAGGTGTATAATTTCAAGTAATTACAGCTTTACCTCAAAGTATTGGTTCATTTATATTTGGAGCAGTAAGTAATTCTCATCAAACAAATATTGCCATTTGTTGTCAAACAAGTCTTGTAGATAACTCTCAAAATATCTTAGCTCATTCTGAATTAAAAGTAAGTTCAATCATTGGAGTAAAAGCTTGATTGAATTGAACTGATGATTTTATAAAATATTTATCATCTAAAATTCTTCATTCAGAATCTTTAGCAGGTTTCCAAGATGAAGGGTTTTTAGAAATAAATATATAATCTATTAATTTACTATCACCCGTATAAACTAATAAATATCATTCATCTCAATTTAATAAAGTTACATCATTTATTTTATCAGAACTGATAGATGAATAATCTTTAACAAATCCAGAATATGATGAAATAGATCATACTCATACATTTTCATATAATAATTTATATTTATCAGCTGTAACTGAAAAATTAGTTTTTATATCTTTTGATTCAACATTAAATATATTATCATAAGCTGATTCAGCTAATTTTTTTCTTTCGATTAAGTCTTGTTCAGTAACTTCTGTTCTTTTTTCTTTAAATTCAATTTTAACAACTTTTCAAATTGCATCTTTTGCTTTTTGAATATTTTCTCTATTTTCTAATGAATTATTTCATTTTAAAGGAATTTGAACAATAATATGTTGTTCTCAAGCATATGAAGCTGATGTAATAACTGAATCATTTATTTTTAGAGTCCCTATTCTTCTATCTATAATAGATTTAAGTCACTCAATAATTTCTTTTTCTTTTTCATTATCATAATCAGGATCTTTTTTAGCTTCTTCTAAATCAACTTTATAATCAAGTTCAATTCATCATTGTAAATCTAATCATAATTTATAATCTTTTCATGAAAATGGTACTTCTATACCATAACTTGACCAAGGAAAAACATAAGAAAGCATTATAACTCATGCTAATACTATTAAAAATAATCTAAATACTAAATGTCTCATAATTTTTTAATTAAAGAATGAAAATAAATTTTAAATATTATATGTTTTTTTAAAAAAAGTAAAGAAATAGAATATTATTTTTCTTCTTTTTTATTTGCAAGTTGACCACATGCAGCATCAATATCATCTCACATAGTCATTCTAATCGTAGAAATAACTCAATAATGTTTTAATATTGATTGAAATTTTTCTATTATAAACCTTGGTGTAGTTCTAAATCAATCTGAACTTGTCCCCTCTCATTCATTATATGGAATAAAATTAACATGAGCTAATTTTCATTCTAATAATTTACCTAGTTCATGTGCTAACTTTATATCATCATTAATTCAATTAATCATAATATATTCATAAAAAATTCTTTTATTTGTTTTAGCAACATAATCATCTAAAGATTTCATTAAATCCTTAAGTGGATATGTATGATCTACAGGCATAATTTTTTGCCTTATCTCATCATTTGGAGCATGAAGTGAAACCGCTAAACTAGTTTGAGGAAAATCTTCAGTAAATCTATTTATACCAGGCACTATTCAACAAGTAGAAACGGTTACTCTTCTATTTGCTAAATCCATTTTTTTCTGAGCATTAGCAAAATTAATAGTTTCTTTTACTATATCATAATTAAGCATAGGTTCTCACATACCCATATAAACTATATTTCTAAGTTTATTACCTTCTTTATTTAATAATTTTGCAGCATTATATATCTGTTCTATTATTTCATAATTTGTAAGATTTTTTAATAACCCTAATTTTCATGTAGCACAAAAACTACAAGCCATAGGACAACCAGCTTGACATGAAACACATAAAGTAACTCTTCATGTTAAATGTCTCAT
>JALSMB010000045.1 GCA_026988025.1 Candidatus Altimarinota bacterium
TACATTTAGGACAGTTTTTTTTGCATATTATTAAGTTAATTAATTATTTACAAAATTATACCATATTTTTAATCTATTTAATCCTATTTTTTATACTAAAAGTAGCACACTTATTTTACATTATCCCGATTTTTTAAAAAAATATATCTATTACTTACAAAAACATGTTTTCTTTTTATAAAACTAAATTTTTTATAAAAATAATATATAAATCTGTCATACATAATAAAAACTGATACAAATAGAAATATTGATAATAAAAATAAAATACTATAAATAAAAATATTCATAATAATAATTTTATCTAAATCTTTAATTATAGGTATAAATAAAATACTACTAAATATCATAAAATTAAATATATATCTAAGAATATCTCATGATTTTCTTGATAACCATGACCTATAATATTTATTAGAAAATTTAAACTTAGAAAAATCTGAAATAATATAATTTTGATTATTTCTAAAATTTTTATTACTAACTAGGTCTCTACTAGATTTAACAAGTTTTCAATAATTTATTTTATTTTTTGTTTTCATTATTTTTCAATAATTAAATAGTATTTATTTTTTGCATATCTAAAATTAATATAATAAAAAACATCAATAATATTCTTATTTGGAAAATATTTTATATAACTATATCATTTATATCATCTAAATATAAAAGTATAAATATATGTTAATATTATAAAAAATGGAAATAATATCATAAATATTCATAATATTATCAAAGAATATGGATTAAATTTATAACTTAAATATGTTAATAAAAAAAATATTATAATTGATGCTAATATATTTAATTCACTATGAATGTTAATAAAAATAAAATATGATAACATAGATATTAAAATTAAAATTCATATATAATATGAATTAAATAATATATCATAATATGAAATATTATCTGACATAATATCTCATCCATATTTATCTGTATACATTGTAAATCATGGCCTAATAAATTTTCTTAAACTACTAGTGTTTCATTTATTTATTCCTTTTTTTATTCAGTTTCAAAATATAAAAATTTTTTTTGTAAATATATAAGCCATTAAGAAAAATACTATAAAAAATATAGAAAATGGTATAAGTAATATTATATTCTCAAAATCTAAATTAGTAAATATTTCTCAAATTATCGATGAAATTATCAAATAGATAATTCATAAAATAAATAATATTAATAATGCATAAATTATTATTAATAAAAAATATAAAAAGTAATAATAAAAATTATCTAATCATTTATACAAATAAAACCTATAAATTTTTTCTATAAAAAATTTAATTAAAACCTTTTTCTTCTCATTTTTTCATAAAATATAATTCTGATTATTTAAAAAATTATCTCAATAATCTATTTTACTTTTTGTTTTCATTATTTTTTAAAAATAAATTTTAAATTTAAACCTGTTATTATTAATACTATTGCCAACCAAACATACATCCAAACTACTTGAGGAATTATTAAAAATATTTCACTAAATTTAGCTAAATCTGAACTTGGTCATACATTAAAATCTTCTATTATATAAAGTATTGTGACTATTCATAAAAATTGTAAGACAAGTGAATCATATTTTGTTTTTTTAGCTAAAAATACAAATAATCCTGCAATTAAAAATAATATAACACTTGAAAATATTGAATTAAACCAAAAAATTGCTACAAAAATCATTAATCCAGATAAAAAATATATCACTTTTTCAGCATATTTTTCTTTTTTAAATCATATATATAAAAGAATATTTCAAAAAATAGCACTTCAAATATATCATCACATCAAAACTATAGTTCTCCATCATCAAGCAGTAATAGCATATCAACTTCAATCACTATTTATTTGAACTCATTTAACAGTTCATCAAGTTAAAATAGCAAAAATACTATGTCAAAATTCATGTAAAAAAGTAACTAATAATGTTATTGGATATATTACATAATTACCATATGGAATATAATATTTTAGTAAAAAATATATAACTATTAATACTATTAATACAACTAATTTGTTTTTCATATCTATTTAATTTATTTAATAAAGATTCTAAATACATATAATTATAGTATTATACTTATTTAAAAATAATATAATTTTCTTTATCTTTTAAAAATTTATAATTATATTCTATAAGAATATTTTAATTATTTCTGATAATATAATTAAAATACTAAAAAAAGATATAATTAAAATTATTGACGAATAATCTACTTTTTTATTAAATAAATTATATTTATAATGTACCCGTGGTAATCATATATAATTTAAAAATATAATTTCATTTAAATGATCAAAATACTCTATTTCATATATAATATATTCTGTCTCAATATATTTTTTTCATAAAGCAAAATTATCAATTATAAATTTATCATTTATTCAAATTATCTTTAATAAATTATCATCATCCCATTTTTGTATTTCTTTTTTTATATTTATATGTTCTTTTATATATATATTATTAATTTGCCAAAAACGTCACTTTATTTTATATAAATCAATCTTTCTATAAAATATTATTATTATTCTAAAAAATGAATATAATATATAATTATCAATTATATATCAATTTAAAAATCAATTTAGATATTCAATAAAAGAATATTTATAAATTGGCATTATTTTACTAACTTTTCATTCAATATAATTTCTTTTTTTTTCAAAAATATAATTTTGATTATTTAAAAAATTTTTATTTTTTAATAATGTATCTAATTTATTTCTATTAATTTTTTCCTTAACTTTCATATTAAAACATCTTAAAAAATAATTCTAACCTATTTTTGTATCTTTCAAAAGTATCTCTATTTAATTCATCTACATAACTTAATCTTTTTTTCATTAATATTAAATTTCACTCATAGATTGAGTTATTTTTAATGTTTTCTATATTTTTTAATGTATTTTCTGTCTTAATTAAATTTTGATATATTAAAAAAACTAAATATATAAAATATAATAAAATTCAATGAAGTTTATGATATTCTCCTGCATTTTCTCTGGTTAAAATATAATCTTTATCTCTAAATCTAACTATAAAATCTTTCAAAAGTTGCATACCATTTTTACTTTCAAAGTCCTTTTTTATTTCATCTATATTTGAAAAATCATAACTAGGATATTTTTTTTTTTTAAAAAATCATGATTTATAATACAAATCTGTATCTATATCAATCAAATACTCTTTTTCATTTAATCAATCAAAACATTCAAATATATTATTTAAAAATTTAATAGTTCTTTCTTTTGAAGTATTACTTAATAAAAAATTATTATTTAAAAATATATTTAGCTTAAATATAGGTAAATAATATATATTTTCTTTTATCTCTGAAATATAAAAAATTTCTATTCTTCATAAATTTTCTACAAATTCCAAAACAATTTTATGATAATTTCAATCTAAAATTGATTCTTTAATAAATTTTATTCCATCAAATTCAAGAGATTTCTCTATTTTTTTTATAACTCATAAAAGACCTTTTTTTTCATTATCTAAATTTAAAAAAGGTGTATTAAAACGATATATTGTAGCTATATTATTCATTATTTTTATTTTATAAATTTTTACTTTTTTCCCAAATATCAATAGTTCAAGTATTAGTTTCTACTTTAAATTTGTTTCTATTAAATGTTATAGGAATTCATATAATTCTAACTTTTTTTAGAATAAAACTTCAATTTTGGTATTTTAACTCTTCATCTTTTTCATTTTCATCAGCTACTTGAAAATCAAGTAAGTACCAATTTCTTTCTTCTACATTGTAAACACTCTTAAAAAATGCTTGTAATTCTTCCTCTACTTCTTCTGTTTTTTTCATAGTATTAATATCTAGTACAATAGTTTTAAATACTCAATCTTCTTTTGCATTTATAACTATTTTATCTTCAGAATTAAAAATAAGATTTACTTCATCTGTAAATAATCTATATTTTTTTTCTGTTTTTATATTTATTGCATCTATAAAAGTTTTTTCTCATCACATAAGACTTCACCTTTCTCAAACTGCAATAACAATATCATCTGTCTCTAAAAATATTTCTGTATTATCAAATTCTTTATTTTTAAGTGGAAATATTTTTGTGCCTCTATCTTCTAATCCATCATTAAAATAACAATCTTCCCTTTCAAATTTATAATTATAAGGTCAAAAGCTGTCATTAGCAAATTCTATTTTAAACTCTCATTTCATATTCAATGAAAAAGATTCTTTATTTAATACTACTTTTTCAGTAGATTTTTTTATTATTTTTCACATAGTTCTTATTTTTTTATATAAATAAAATCATTATTTATTTCTTCTTTCATTTTTTTAGATCAATATTTTTCATATTTATCAGTATAAAGATAGATAGAAATCTCATTATATTTTCACTTTGGATGTTTTTTTAATAAAATTCATTTAGTTTTCTTTTTAAAAAAAATTTTTACCTTTTTATTAAATCTCATTATATATGAATAATTAATTAGATACATACACATATAAAATAATATAAATATAGAAAATAATAAAAAGAAAAGTATTATTATATAATAAATATATTCTTCACCTATAAAATTCAAATCAAAACTTATAGGATTAATAAGTCATTTTTTTAATATTTCATCATAAACAATATAAGTTAAAAAAACTATATTTAAAAGTATAATTGAAATAGTTTTTAATATATACCTATTCTTTTTTTCAAAAAAACTATATATCATAAACTTTTTGTCTAAATCTCATATTATATAATTCTGATTATTCCTAAAATTTTTATTATAAATAATATTATTATTTCCATTAATTTTTATATTATTTTTAGTTATCATAATTTATTATTAAATAATATATATAAATAATAACATAAAAAACAAAAATTATAAAATAATTATTTTATAATTTTTGCTTTAGCTTCATCTATTTTTTCATCTGTAATAATTTCTATTTTATCCCCTAAATATTTTGGTTTTGTATTAAATATTTCTATTTCTAAAAAAGCTTTTATTCTAGCTAACACTTCCCTCCTATTATTATAATCATCAAGTAAATATTTTTGTAAATTTGTTTCTACTCCATAAGTTTTTATTCATAACTTTTTACTTATATACATAGCTCTTTTTAAATGAAAATCTTGTGTAAATAAAACTAATTCATTTGCTCAAAAAATTTCTTTAGCTCTATATATAGAATCATAAGTATCAAATCAAGCATAATCTAAATAGATATCTTCTTCATCGACTCAAAGTTTTACTAAATATCTTTTCATTGCAACAGGCTCATTATAATTTGAATTAGAATTATCACCTGAAACTATTATTTTTTGTATTTTTCATACTTCATATGCATTAAAAGCTACTTTTAACCTATCCTTTAAAATATCAGAAGGAGTTCAATTTTGTAATACTGAAGCTCAAAATACTAATCAAACATAATGTTTATCTAATCAATCTATATTATAATAATAATTTTTCTTTGAAAAATTAAGCACATGAAAATTAATAATTGTAATAATTACAATTATTAACATTAAAACAGAAAATAAAATAATTATTTTTTTCTTCATGATAAATAAAAAGCTTAAAATTTTATAAATATATTTTAAGCTTTTTTAAATGTTTTACAACTTTATAATAAATGTTCTTTAATTTGATTTACATCATATAATAACTCTAATTCACCTATAAATTCATTTATAAAAGATTCTCAATATCATTTAAGAATAAATACTAATTGTTTATTAAACTCCTTATTATTAATATTTTTTTCTAAGTATTTTTTAAAAATATCATTTATTAATCATTCTTTAGCAAAATTATCTAAATGTAGCTTAATTCAAGTTTGAAATAACAAAATTTCTTTTTTATTATCATCAATAACTGGAGAAGCTATTTTTTTGACTCAATTATTAATAAGAATTTTATATTGTTCTAAAAATAACTTAATTTTATTAAAATAATCATTATCAAAATCTCATTCTAATCTAACTAATGCCGATAAATATAAATCAACAACTTCTGTACTTCAAACTTTAAGAAAATAATCTTTATCTATATCAAAAAAATCTTTAAATTGTTGTATATTTATATTTAAAAATATTTTATTATATTTATCTATATTGTAAGATTTTGTTATTTTTTTCTTTTTAGTTATTAATTCTTGTATAGTATCAATATTTTTTGATTTAACTTTTCTTACTGATCTAAGTTTAACTCTTTTTATGTCAGAAGTTTCATTTTCATGTAATTTTTCTAATTTTTCCTTTACTTCATTACTTTCATTTATATCTAAAAAATTAATTTGTTCTAATTCTAAAGATTCTATTTCTTCGTCTTTTTTATCACTGATTTTTAAAAATTTACTATATTCTATATTTATATCATTTACAGTTCACCTTCAGTTAGTTTTTAATAAATCATAATATAAAGCTTTTCAAAGACCTAAATATTTTTCCTTTAACCTAATGCTATTTTTAAAAATCATTCAAATAATTGAAAGTTTCACTTCGTTTGAGTCTCAAAATCTTCACTGAATAAAGAATTTACATAAACTATTAACATCTATTAATCAAATAATATTTTTAGTATTATATATATCTAAAACTTTATTTTCATTAAATCATCTTATTAATTTATACAAACCTAAATGATAGAATGTTAACCTACTTTCATCTGAAAAATATTCTTTAACATTGTGATATAAAGAATTTTGCTTTGTTAATTCAATCTTTTTATTTTTTAGATTTGATTTTATTGATTCTAATTCATCAAAATTAAATAATTTATTTTGATTTACATCATTTAATTCATCACTATCAGTTTCCTCTTTAATTATTTTATTACCTTTCTCTGTAATAGTTTCTTTTTTAAATTCTTCATTATTAACACCCTTATAATCTTCTTTAGGTTTAATATTCTTATTAGTATTAACTATTTTTTTTGTCTCATTTTTTAATAACAATCATATCAATTTTTCTCTAAAATTATTTATTTCATATATAACTTCCTCTAATAAGATTATTTTTTCTAACCTTTTTTTTAGTTCATTTTTATATCTAATTGATTCAACATATTCAGACTTATTTTTATTAGATTTTCAAGCTAATAATTTATTTTCAAGTACTATTTCCTCTGATAATTCTATTTCTCATTTAATTTCATCTTTATTATCATTTCATAATAATTCAAGTAATAACTCATTAGATTTAACTAATAAAGTGGAAACATTATCACAATTAATTTCCTCTGCATCAGCCTTTAATTTAACATCTAATCTTATTTTTTTGCTATGAATATTTTTATTTATTATTATTCATAAAGAATCAGAAATTTTATTAATCTCCTGTTCAAGTTCTTTAGATAAATTAAGATCAATTTTTATAATCTTATCTAAAGTATTTTTCATGTTTTTAAATCATAATAATTTAGCATTATCTGATAATAAATGAAGTCAATTTTTATAATTCATAATATACATAATTAAATATAATTTACTTTATATATTATACTAAAAACAAAAAAGAAGTCAAAGTGTAGTTTGACTTCCAAATTTTTGATGAAAGCTAATCATAGATATAATTTTTTCTATCTACATAACCTACATCAACTCCAAATCCTGCATCACCACCAGTATAAACTTTTTCTTTAATTTTATTAGATTCAGATTTAACGGGGTTATGCTTCTTTTCTTTCTTCTCTTTATTATTGTTCATAATAATCTCCTTGAATGATTTTGGATTGACAATATACCTTTTTATATTATTAAGTCAATATTTTTTAAATATTATATTTTCTAAACCAAGTTAATTGAGTTTTTGCATAATTTCTATTGTTCTTTTTTACTAATTCTATAGTTTCTTCTAAATTTAAAGCTAATCATAATTTAACTTTTTCTCATAAACTAAGTTTTTTCCCTTTTAATCAAAATACTTCTTTATGTTCTATATTTTCATTTTCTAAATAGTTTATAACCTCTTTATATCAAATTGTTTTCATTCAAAAATCACTTTTATTATATTTTTTTAATAAATCTTTTACTTCGTCAACTAATCAATCATCAAACATCATTTGAACTCTTTTATTTATCCTATCATATAAATATTCTCTATCTCAATTATAAGGAGTTAAAAATAAAACATCATATTTAAGTTTTTTTTCTTCTCTAAAATCTTTTTTTGATTTTCAAGTAAGTAATTTTACTTCTATAGCTCTAATTATATATCTAATATTGTTTGTATGTAATTCTTTAGCATATATTGGATCTATTTCATTTAATTTATTCCATACATATTCATTTCAATATTTTTTAGCTTCATTTTCTAATTCTCTCCTAATTTTTTCATCAGCTGGGATTTTAGGTATATTAAAATCATATATTAAACTATCAATATATAATCAAGTTCCTCAACATAATATAGGTATTTTTCATTTAGAATAAATTTTTTCTATATTTTTTTCAGCTAATTCTTTAAATTCTCATACAGAATATTCTTCATTTGGACTAATAATATCAATCATGTAATGATTTATTCATTGCATTTCTTCTTCAGTAACTTTTCAAGTTCAAATATTTAAATCTTTAAAAATTTGTCTTGAATCAGTAGATATTACTTCTGAATTTATATATTTTGCTACTTCAATACTTAATCAGGTCTTACCAGAGGCAGTTGGTCAGTAAATAACTATCATTTTAGCTAAATTTCATTCACTTTCTATAAAGTTTTTTAATTTTTCTTTGAAATTCATAAGTAATTTATTATAATAAATTTACTATTAATATTAGTAGCTAAAGCTTATAAATCAAGAAAAATATTTTTTTTAAAAAAAGTTTTGACTTGGAAGATATTATTAATAAGATATGTCTCGCAAATACATATTTTGCCAACTTAGCTCAGCTGGTAGAGCATTCGCCTTGTAAGCGAACGGTCGTCGGTTCAAATCCGATAGTTGGCTCCATTTCTATATTAAAATTACGAATTACAAGTTAAAAATATTAAATTTATCTTTGATTTGTAACTCGTAATTTTTTTATAAAAATATATAATTTGATTCTGGGCAGATTCCAGAGTGGCCAAATGGGGCGGACTGTAAATCCGCTAGCTTAGCTTTCGGGGGTTCGACTCCCTCTCTGCCCACCATTTCTCAAAACCTAAACTAGTTTTTAACTAGCATTTTTTGTATTTATGCCCGGGTGATGGAATTGGTAGACATGTTGGTCTTAGAAACCAATGCTTCACAGCGTGCGAGTTCGATTCTCGCTTCGGGCACCATTTTCTCATTTACGAGAAACCAATATATTTATATATTATTGCTTCGTATTTAGCGAACAATTTAAAAAAACACATATTATGAAAACAGGAATACATCCAGAAACTAAAAAAATAACAATTACTTGTTCATGTGGTGAAAAATTTGATGTTGTTGCAGCTTTAGCTTGAGATACAAAAGTTGAAATCTGTTCAAAATGTCACCCTTACTATACTGGTGAACAAAGAATTCTTAAAACTGGTGCAGTTGATAAATTCTATGCTAGAATGGAAAAAGCTAAAAAACTTAAAAAATAATCATAAGTTTTATAAAACCTCATTATATAATGAGGTTTTATTTTTTATTAAAAAATCCTTGACATATATTTTTTCTCTATATAATACTTGTACTTTCTATATCAAAGACAGTTAGCATTAATAAGTCTAACCGAGATTATAGAGGAAAAAGTTTTAAAAAAATTTAAAAATTTATAATAAAAACTAAATCCTTTTCTTTGATTATTTGAAGAATAGGATTTTTTTAATCTAGAAAGTATACTTATATATTATAATAATAAATAACATGGCTGTTTCAAGAGAACAAAAAGCTGCAATTCTAGAAGAATTAGTAGTTAAATTTAAAGAAGCAAAATCAATTGGTTTTGCAACTACTACTACAATGACTGTTTCAGAATTTTCTGAATTAAGAACTAATTTAAGAGAAGTTAATGCTACATATAACTTAGCTAAAAAAACACTTATTAGAAAAGCAATTAAAGATGCTTTAAATATTGAAATTGATTTATCTACATTAGAAGGTCAAATTGGTGTTGTATGTTCTAATGAAGATGCTGTTGCAGGTTTAGGTAAAGTTAATGACTTAGTTAAATCAAGTAAGGGTGAAAAAATTACTTGGGCTTCTTGTATTTTTGAATGAGAATTGAAATCATTAGAAGAAACAAAAGTTATTGCAGGTATGCCTTCAAGAGAAACATTACTATCAAGAATGGTTGGATCTCTTATGTCTCCACTTTCTGGTATGGCAAGATTTCTTGATGCTGCTGCTAAAGAAGTTGAAACTCAAGGAAAAGAAAATCTTTCTCAAATTGAAGTTAAAAAAGAAGAATCAAAAGAAGAAACTGCTACAGAAGAAAAAACTGAAGCATAATTTATTAAATTGATGTTTAGTATATTGATTCCCTGTTTGGGAGTCAGTAACTAACTATTAATTTTAGTTAGACAGTTCGTTGTAGAACTTGATTTAGTATCTATTAGATAACTAAATCTAAATAGGTATTAAACTAAATTTCTACAATGAAAATATATATTTTATTATTATAACTATTTGAAAAAATGGCTGAATTATGTAAAAATGCTAACTCTATTATGGATTTAGTTAAAGAATTAAGTATTGTTGAATTAAATGACTTAGTTACTGCAATGGAAGAAGAATTTGGAGTTTCTGCTGCTGCTCCAGTTATGGTTGCAGGTGCTGCTGCTGGTTGAGAAGAAGAAGCTTCATCTTTTGATGTTGTATTAACTTCTGCAGGTGCATCTAAAATTGGTGTAATTAAAGCTATCAGAGAAATTACTGGTCTAGGTTTAAAAGAAGCTAAAGGTATTGCTGATAATGGTGGTGCTGTTAAAGAAGGTGCTGATAAAGCTGAAGCTGAAGAAATTAAAGCTAAATTAGTTGCTGCAGGTGCTGAAGTTGAATTAAAATAATTCTTCTATCATAATAAAAACTGAAATTTAAAATTTCAGTTTTTTATTTATTCTGAGTTCGCCAAGTGGTAAGGCCGAGGACTCTGAATCCTCTATCATAGGTTCGAATCCTATACTCAGAACCATTTTTTATAAATAAAAATAGTTAGAAATATATCTAACTATTTTTTTATTTTAGGTTTGACAAATTATAAAAATTATGGGCTAATATAAAATAAGTGTGCTAAAAATCTATAAATTTCTTTCATAAAGCCACAAAGAAACGAACGAAATTAACCTATCTTTTCTAAGTCATCTGTGTCTAAAAATATGACCATCTAAAACTCA
>JALSMB010000046.1 GCA_026988025.1 Candidatus Altimarinota bacterium
AAGAAGTTAAAAATAAAATTTTTGCATATACTGCATGTAGATCAGCTATTAAATTTTGACATAAATTAAGTCTTTTTGAAATGAATAAATTATTAAATGATTCAACTCTAGATTATTCAGCAACATGTCCACATTGAAGACCAGTAATTTTTGAAATAAATTTAGAAGAATTAAAAAATAAATATGAAAGATAAAAAAACTAAAGATTTTGAATGACAATATTCAGATGAAAAACTCTTATTAAAACAACATGAAAATATAATTCATTTTTTGTTAAGGAAATTTCATCTTTTTATAGTTTATTTTATATTAAGCTCAATTATATTAATTAGTTTAATATATTTTATAAATTCATATATATTATGAATTATTATTTCAATATTAACACTTTTAATTCTATTTATATACCTAAAAAGACAATATTCTAATACATGGATTATTATAACTACCAGAAGAGTTTTAAAACTTGTAAGAAGTGGTCTTTTTACACAACATAGGAAAGAATTAAAATTAACAGATGTAAAAGCATCTACAACTAGAAGAAATTTCTTTGATTCAATATTTTGATATTGAAATATAATGATCCAATGAACAGATGAACATTCAAATATATATTTTAGATGAATTAAATGACATACTGATATAGCTAATTATTTATGAAGAGTTTTAGATTATATAAAACTAAACTGACATACTGACAATATAGCTAAATATAAAACAAAAAAAGATAGAAGAAAATAATATTTTCTTCTATCTTTTTAAAATTTTTATGGTATCCCTGACAAGGATCGAACTTGTGTCTACCCCTTAGGAGGGGGTTATTCTTCCACTGAACTACAGAGACTAAAAAAGTTCCTAAATCATATTCATTTTTAGGAACTTTTCAAATTATATTTGCATAAACCAAACAATTCAGGCTATTATAAGTAATAAAACTACAAAAATAATTAATATTATATTTGAAGTTTTCTCATATTTTAATTTTCAAGCTAGTTGTTCTTTTTCTTTTTCAAGATTTTCAACCTCTTTATTTAAACCACTTTTAGATTCTTCTAATAAATATTGAGATTTTTTAAAATCAAGAAGAGAAACAGAATTTTTAGCTATTTCTTCAGCTTTTCATACTCTCATAGCTAAAGTTTGTATTAATTCATCTTTTTTTGTAATTTCTTCTTTTAAATCCTTATATATTAATCAAAGTGTAGATGAAACATTTTCATCTCATCTAGTAATTGTATTTTGATTTAAATCGTTATTTATTACTTTTTTTTCAACTATAACCTCTTGCTTAGATTCTCAATTTCATAACAAATTTTCTACATCTGATCATTTAACATAGACAACTTTACCATCCTTTTTAGATCTAAGTTTTCAAGCTTTTATATATCTATCTACTGAACGAGTAGAAATACCCATTTTTTCTGCAGCTTCTTGTCTTGTATATTTATACATAATAGACATATTTTAAAAATTAATTGTCTATAATCTACTTTTATTTGCTAATTAATCAAGTTTTTTAATATTTTAACTTTGACAAAGTTATTTTTTTA
>JALSMB010000047.1 GCA_026988025.1 Candidatus Altimarinota bacterium
TTAATATCATCAGTTAGTTTTACAACAGAAAATATAGATTATATTTTATGAGAATTAGATACCTTATGATTGGATGAACAGCAATTATTTTATTATAAAAATTCTGTAAGATGTAAACAAGATTTTTCTTATTGTAAACAAAAATTTCAAGATTATTTTTCTGAAGAAATAGAAACAGCCTCATGACAAACTATTAGAGAAATAAAATACATTCCTCTAAAAGATATAAAAACTGCACTAAATAATTATAAAAATTTTCAAATAGATGATTTATCATATAAATGAGCTCTTGTTTCTTGAGTGTATTTTAAAAATTGACTATACCCACTTGCAATAGAAACATCAAAAGATATATTAAAAGACAAAAAAGATTATAGGCCTCTTTTAAAAATAGTAGCAAAAAGTTATTATGAATTATGAGATTATATACAAGCTAAAATATATTTAATAAAATATAATAAATTAGTAGATGATGATTATGAAGTTAGTTATTTTTTATGAAGAGTTTATGATAAACTACATGAATATATTCTAAGTACAATACATTTACAAAAAGCATTAAAATTATGATATCCTGATAATCTAGATATAAATAAAAGAATATTATTAAACTATTATGAACTATGAGAAATAGACAGAATGTTAGATGTATTCAATAAAATTATAGATGAAAACTATGATCAAATAAATGAAACTGATTATGAACTAGCTATATATTATCACATATTAAATAATAAATTAGATTCAGCTAAAGAAATTGTAAAAAAAGCATTAATTAGATATCCTAAATCAGAAATATTTAATTGATATATGTGATGGATTTTAATGGAAGAAAAAGATACTAATAATAGTAATAATAAATATACTGAAGCAGAAAAATATATAAATAAATGACTAGAAATAAATACTAAAAGTCCAATGGTTAATTTAGTTAAATGAAAGTTAGAAATAAAACTATGAAACATAGATAAAGCTTTTATTTATTTTAAAAAAACAGTTTGACTTGATCCTGAATGAGATTATTGAAAAATAGCTAAAAAAGAGTTAGAAAATATTCAAATTAATAAAAAACAATAATATGAATGTAGAAAAAAATAATATAAATCCTTGAAGTTTTGATAAAAAAAAGTTATTAAATGAATTAGTAAATGATATTGCTAATAAATTTTGAATTGATAAAAAAAGTGCTGAAAGTTTAATAAAAAGTGAAACATTAGTTTCACTTGATTCTCTAAAAAATGAATTAAATCAAGAAAAAAATAAAGAAAATGATTTAACTAATAAAGATTTAGAAAAATTATTTTTCACACTTAAATGAGCTTTAGATGTAATAGAAAATTCATCTAAAATTGAAATAAAAGTTCTTAAAGAAAATATAGAGAAAACAATTAAAATTGAAGAATTTAAAAATCATTTAGAAGACTATTTGCCCTCTGAGTTAATTAAAAAAGCAAAAGATCCTAGCAATCCTCATGAACACATACTTTGATTAGCACTATGAACTAGTAATTCGATTATAGCAACTGCAGATATATTATATAAAATATGAAAAGGTATTTTACAAACTCCTTATCATTTATATTTAATCATAATATGAAAAGCTAAAACTGATAGTTTTAAAAATATCTAATATTATTTAATAAAATATACTATGAAAAAAATTTTAATTACAATATTGTTATCATTTTTTATTACAACAGTAAATGCAATGAATCCAGCTGACTGATTGAAAAAAAATCCTGATAATTTCAAGCCTGAATGTTATCAGTTTTACAATAAAATTGATAAATCAAAAATATGGAACAATCATAATGCTAAATATAAAACATATAAAATAAATATATATAAAACTAAAGACTTAGTCATAACTCAATATGGTTTTATTTTACCTTATAAATATTACTCAAATAATAAATTAGATATTTATAATTATTCAAATAGTTTAAAAATAAATAATAAATATTTACTAGATTTTAATAAAAATACATATAAAGAAATAAATAGTAAAACTCAAAATACTATTATTTTAAAATTTGAGAAAAAACTAGAAAAAAATAATTTTTCATTTGTATTTAATTATCAATCAGATAATTATTACCCTGAATATTTTATAAGTAATGATTGAAATAATTGGGATAAAATAAAAAAACAAGATATTGAAAATTTTTCATTTAATTACCTAAAAATATATTTTAAATCAAAAACAAAAGAAAATTATTTAGAAAATATAAAAATATATGAGCTAAATTTCATCAAAAAATCAAATACAATTTTAGTTAAATCAATGTACAATAGTGATATAGAAATATACTCAAACTTTGATTGTAAAGTAAAAGATTTTGATACAACTCCACTAAATTATGATAATTTTTCTATAGACTCAAATACAAAAATTATAGAAATAAACGCATTAAAAAATCCAAAATATAATGTATATTTTAAAAAAGATTTTGACAATGATTGGATTGAAGATGAAGTTGATAATTGTAAATATACATATAATCCAAATCAAGCAGATACAAATTGAGACTGAGTCTGAGATGTTTGTAGTGATACTGATAAAGACTGAATAAAATGAGAATATGATAACTGTCCTAATATTTATAATCCAGATCAAAAAGATATAAACAGAAACTGAGTTTGAGATATCTGTGAATTTGATAAAGATAAAGACTCTATTTTTGATAAACTAGATAATTGTATAAACAAATATAATCCAAATCAAAAAGATACAGATAAGGACTGAATCTGAGATATTTGTGATAACTCTATTTATTATAATCCAAGACAAATAGATAAAAATAATAATTGAATTTGAGATATAACTGAACAAAAAGAAAAATATTTAAAAGAAAATGATAAAGACAACGACTTAATTATAAATTCTAAAGATAATTGTGTAAATAAATATAATCCAGATCAAAAAGATACAGACAAAGATTGAGTTTGAGATGTTTGTGATAATTGTAAAGATTATCAAAATAAAAATCAATTAGACTATAATAAAAACTGAGTTTGAGATATATGTGAAGATAGTGATAACGATTGAATAGAATGATTAACAGATAATTGTATTAATATACATAATCCAGATCAAAGAGATGATGACAATAATTGAATCTGAAATATGTGTGAAGACAAAGATAATGATAAAATATTAGCTGCAAATGATAATTGTCCATATGTATATAATCCTGAACAAAAAGATATAGATAAAGATAATATATGAGATAAATGTGATAAAAAAGATAATAGATATATAGAATCAAACTCTACTTTCTTTATATGATTACTTGTATTTATAGTAATAATATTTGGATGATGAATATTTCTAATGATTAAAAAATTAAAATAAAAATATACTTCTTTATAAAAAAACTTATGTTTGCACTATTAAATAGATTTGCTTGGTTAATAGCAATAATGATTTGATTACAATTTTCATTTTTTATAGATAGAGATGGCCCATTTAATGAAGAATGATTTATTACATTTATAATTGTTTTATTAATAGTAAAATTTTGAATAATTTCTTGATGATTTATCAAAAGTAGATTGGATTTTTTTGCTAATTCTATTTCAAAAAATTATATAAAAGAATGATTATCTCCTACTAATAAAGTAGAAAAAGAAATAATAGACTTATCTGAAATTCAAAAAGAAAAAGATATAGAAAATACTAAACTTTTAGAAGAAGTTAGATTAAGAAAAGAAAAAGAAAATAAAGATAATGTATATAAAGCATATGCTGAAAATAAAAAAGTAGAAAAAATAGATGAAACAATTGAAGAACCTTCAAAGTTATCTATTGCTATAAAAAATTTCTTTTCAGAAAATCTCCTTGCTAAATTAGGTTGAATACTTGTTTTTATGTGAGTATTATTTTTCCTTAGTCTTGTATACTCTGCAATATGACCAGTATGAAAATTGATTATATGATTTTCAGTATGATTTATTATATTTCTAGCTTGAGTTTGGTTAGATAAAAAAGATTTAGCTAATGAATGAAGAATATTACTTTGAATTTGAATTCTAATAAATTATTTAGTTATATTATCTTGAAGATATTTAATTTGAGATAGTGTAGATAATAATATACTTACAGTTTGAACAACATTTTTACTATTAATAATGAATACTAGTTTTGCAGTTGTAACATCACTTGTTTACAAATCTAGAACATTACTTTTATTCTCATTCTTATTTGCTTTTATAAATCCACTACTTGTTTGATGAAGTTCAGATAATCCGTATACACTTGTTTGATATAGTTTAATAGTTGCATTTGGTTGATTATACCTAGCACATAAAGATAAGGATATATTACTAGCAGTTTGAATTTTTATTCTTTCAAATATATTATTTTTAATAGCTCCACTTAGTTCTGATATTCACTGGATAGTAAAACTTGTATGAAGTGCAGTTATTTCTATAAGTACTATATTAGTTGTTTATAAAATTGATGTAACTAAACTATCTACTATTTTTATTTGAAGTTATGCATTTTTAATATTACTACTTTGAAGTTGAGATAATTATATAAAAGAAACAACTAGTTTTATATCTTACATGATAACTATTCTTTTATATTTCGGTATATGAATATACTATTTTCTTAAAACAAGCTTTAATTCACTTATATATATATTACTATCACCCATCTTTATAATATTAGGGTTAAGCTTTTGTTGAGATATATTTAGTATTCCATTAAGTTTATCTATAATAGTTTTAATTTATTTACTTGGTTTTAACTTTATACAATCAAAACTACCAAACTTTTTAAAATATGTATTTTTTATAATACTTTGAATTTATATATTTTTTACAAATTGATTAATATCATTAAATCAAATAAGCTTAGATCTACCAAGTTTTATTACTGTTATAATTATATCATTTGTATTTATATTTACTTCTTATTATTTAAGTACAAAAAAAGATTTAGAATTTTTATATAGTATTTGAACAATTGGTTGAATATTAACATTAAGTCCAATATTAATAAATAAAGTTTCAAATAATTTATATCCCCCAATTACATCTCAAATAACAGAAGTTGATCCTAATATAGCATTAATACTTTCAATAATTTCAATAATTATTTTTTCTATATCAAACTGGATTTTACCTTTTATAAATAAAAATTTATTAGAAAAAAAATCAAATCTAAAAAATATTATAATTTGAAGTATTACTTGAATATTATTTATTTGATATCAATTATTTAGTTTTTGAAATGAATATTTTCCTTGAATAATTTTATGATTTACCTTTATATGATTAGCTATAGCATATTTCATAATGTCATATGCTATGCTAGAAAAACTATGAATAGAAAATATTAAAAAAGAGGAAAAATATAAAAATATTATTTATTCATATTTAGCAATATCTATATCAGTTTTTTCACTTGCAATTGCTTTAATCTTTTCAAATTATGAATCAGTTATAAGTTTAGTTTGGTTATTTGAAGCAACTATTTTGTTTTACTTTTATAACAAAACTAAGGAAACCAAAATATATTTTGCATGAATTATATTATTTTTAATATGAATAATAAAACTATTTTCACTTATAAATATAGTAGCAACTAAAGATTTCATATTTTTAATCCCTTTTTCACTTATAGCAATATCACTTGTTTTAAATTTAAAATTTATAGATTTTATAAAAGAAATTGAAAAGAAAATATTTCATGATATATTACATATTTTATGAATAATAGCTCTAGCTATATTATTAGTAAATATAATTCCAAACACATGACATGGATGGAGTATTCTATGAATAAGTATCTTTATAAGTATTTCTAGTTTAATTTATTCATACTTTAATTCATATTTTCTAAAAATATTTTTTATAATAATTTTTACACTTTTCCTTTTATTACAAATATGACAATTTGATTCAATTGTATGGAAATTAGAATATGATAAGCTAAATTATTTAATAATACTACAATATATTACAACTATATTATTAGCTTGATCTATAATAGTTTGGAATAAACTAAATAAACAAAAATCATTAAACAATAAATTAAATATTATTTACTGAATATACTTTATTATAATTACATCTATGTATATTTATAATATATTTAATTCTACTTTTGCAGTAACTATATATTGGTGAATATCTTCTTCTATTATATTATTTTATGGAATATCAAAAGATAAAATAAAACTTAGAACTATTTGATTATATTTAATAAGTTTAACTACTTTAAAAATATTTTTATATGATATATGGTATGGATTAGATGATGCTATTTCTAGGGTAGCTGCATTAATTATTTTATGAGTATTATTTATAATAATTTCAACTCAATATACTAAAAAATATTGAAATAATATATTATGAGAATTAAGTTTTAAAAATTTAAAAAATAAAGATAAAATAATTAAAGAATCTAATCTTAATAAAGAAGAAAAAAATGAAACTAAAGAAACTGAAAAAGAAGACTCATCTATAAATATAAAAATAAAAGATGTTGATGTATGAAATATTAAATCAGTTCAACTTATATTTTTAGATCAAACAATAACTATAAGGGCTATAAATTTAATAAAAATAGTTAAAATAATAACTGATAACTCATGAAAAACTAAATTTGAAAAATGAGAATTAAAAGAGACTTATGATTATATAAAAAAGAATTATAAATCAGATTTATCAAAAATAAATTATGATAAAATCATAAATATACTTGAAACGTTTGTTAAAGAATGATGAGAGGTTAAATTAATAGAAAAATAAAAAAATGAAGATAAATCTTCATTTTTTTTTGTTTAATTATATTTTTTAATATTTTTCATCTAAAAATTCTATCTCGATTCCAAATTTATCTCTTAAATGATATGCTAATAATTTTGGTCATATTTTCTCTGTTTCATAATGACCTCATATTAAAATACATTGTTCTAATTCTTTAGCTAAAGTCATTTCATGATGAACTCACTCTCAAGTAACAAATATATCATAATCTTTTTCTTTTGCTTCACTCACTTCAGATAATGCTCAACCTGATACAAAAGCAATAGAAGTAAAATAAGTTTTATTTCAAAAATTATAAAATCTTTTCAAAAGTTGCATTCTTTCAGCATAAGGAGTAACTAGGTTTGAAACATGCATTTTATGTTTTAATCTTAATCAAAATCAAATAGTTTGTCATTTATATTCTCAGAAATCTTCTATTTCATATTCTCACTCTTGTATTCAAAAAATATTTATAAAAGCTCTAAGTAAACCTATATTATTCCCTACTTCAGGATGTGCATCAAGTGGTAAATGACAAGCATAACTACAAATATCATTATCAAGCATTATTTTTGCTCTTTTATAAGGGATTCATGTAAGAATTTGTTCATATCACCAAAAAAGCCCATGATGAGAAAATACCATATCACATCACTCTTGTTTTGCTTTTTCAAAAATATAAGTATTTGCATCAACTGCAAAACCTAGTTTCTTTACTTCATCTCTACCATTATCTATTTGTAATCCATTTTTTGAATCATCTTTAAAATCTGAAATTTTAAGATATTCATCAAGATAATTTATTAGTTCTTTTTTATTCATATTTTTATTTATTATATAATTTAGTACCAATTCTTATTATATCAACTCCATTTTCTAAAGCTATTTCATAATCTCTAGAAGTACCTGCTGAAACAAATCAGTTTTGCAAATACTTATTTCTTAGATTTAATAATAAATCAAACTCTGCTTCTTTCTCTTCTTTAGTACATTCAGATTTTCAAATAGCTGAAAATCAGATAAGTGAAACATTTTCCATTTCTCAAATAATATCTAAAAATTTAGGTAAATCATTTTCATTTATTCATCCAGGTTTAGAACTATCAATATTTATTTGTAAAAAAACTTGAATCCAGTTTCATTGTTTGGAACAAATATCTTCAAATTTTCTTAAATGCTTTATATCATCTAAACTATGTACAACTGAAGCATATTTTATAATATCTTTTATCTGCTTTGATTGTATATTTCATATAAAATGAACTTTTTCTCTATCAAGCTCTTTTTCTTTTAATATTTCTATCCTATTTTCTCAAATTCATTCTAAAATATCTAAATATTCCTCTTCTAATTTAGAAATAACATCTAAAGTATCATCTTTTTCAAGATATTTAGTAACTGCTAATAATTTAGACTCTGATTTTCTAAATTGTTCTAATAATTCTTTATTTATTTTCATAGTTTTTATATTATTGTTCACAAATGTTAATAAAAATGTTAAAAAGTCATAAACTTGTTAAACTAATGTTAAAAATAAAATTTAAAAAATTAGTTTATTTCAATGTTGTTTAAGCCAATTTTGATAAATTTTATAATCTCATGGATATAATCACTTCATCATTTTTTCAACTAAATCCCAAAATTTTTTTGAATGATTCATTTCAGTTAAATGTGCAAGTTCGTGAATTATTACATAATCAATAGTTTTTATTGGAGCCATTATTAATCTATATGAAAAATTTATATTTTTCTGACTAGTACAACTTCACCATCTAGTTTTTGCACTGGTTATTTTTAGTTTATTAAACTCTAAATTATATTTAGCAGCAATAAATTTTATTCTTTTTTCTATATATTTTCTTGCTTCATTTTTATAAAAATCAGCAAACAAAATATCTGCCTTATCTTTATTTTTTTTATCTATATAAAAATTCATTCAATCAAACTCAATATTTTTTGTTCAAATTTTATATAAAAGCTTATGCTCATCTCAAAAATAAAAAAATTTTTCATCTTCTTTATAACTTTTCAATCTTTCTAAAATTTGTTGTTTTCTTTTTTCTACCCAAGCTTTATTTTTGTTTATAAAATTTTCTATCATTTTTTTAGACATAAAGAAAGGAGCTTTAACTATAAGTTCTCAAGCCTCATCTATTTTCATAGTAATTGTTTTTCTAAAAGATTTTATTATTTTCATTTTTTATTCAATAATTCATCTAAACTAGGAGTTCAATTTCAAATTCAATTATTAGACTCAACTGGAATCATTTTTACATTATTATTTTTTTCAATAACACAGATATTATAATTTCATGGATTTAATCATCATCATAAATCTAAACATTTATCTAAATAAGATAATTGCTCATATTTTACTCATATAAATATTCAAACAATTAACATTAAAATTACAAGTATTCATATATTTATTTTTTTCATAATTATTTTATTATTTAAGTATCATTTTTGTAGCATTTATAATATGCTTAAATCTATCTGCATGTAAATGTATTCATCAGAAATGTCTACTAATCACAACTATAGAATCTACATAATTTTCTCTTTGTAATTCTCTTAAAATACACATTCAAGCTCAAGTTTCTCAATCATCATTTTTTCATTCTAAAATACTTCAATTTTCAAGTTTTATTCTATAAGCATAACTATTATGAGATGCTTTTTTAAATGGTTTTTCTTTTGTTAAATTATTTAAAAACATATGAATATTATTTTTTGATTTTACTACTCATCAAGCAGGAGTAAAAATAGAACCTCTATCTTTTACAGCATCTAAAATAACTTTTTTATCTTCTAAAAAAGTCCTAGTTCATCAAAAATCAAATGATAAATTTGTCATAATTATTTATTTTTTATTAAGTAATCCATCCTTGAATTCCTTCCTTTTAAAAGGAAGGAAATTCAATGGTGGATTATTTTACTCTTCTCAAGCTCCTAATTCTAATTTTTCAGCTCATGGCAAAGCTTGTCACATAAGACTTTCTAATTCTCAATACATTCAAGTAACTGCAAAAGTAGCTCTTTCTAAATCTTTTTCCCTTTTTTTCCAATTTTTTTCCATTGCTCTTCTTTCAGAATCAATTCACATTTTTAATTGAGCAAAAACATCTACCATCATAGCAATCTTAGATGAAAATTCTTCACTTGATAAATATTTATAAAGCATCTCCATTTTTATATCTTTTCATTCTAACGCTTTTTCCGTCTTAGCAACTGCTATTAATTTTTCTCTAAGCATTGCAGCAACTGGTATAACATATTTTGGTAAACATATCATAACATCATCAACCATACCAAAATTTTCAAGTCATTTTGGTAAAACAGTAGTTACTAAAATTGCTATATTTCACTTAACTTTTAACTTATCATCTTTTAATTTCATTATCCAAGAATCTGTCCAAGTTTTTGTATTTTTTGATTCCCAAACAATTATTCAAGTAGTTTGACCTATATTATTTTTTACAGTCTGTATTAAGTCAGCTCATTTTACTCATGTTGGAACATCATCAATACTATCAATTGGGAAAGCTCATTTTAATGCATCTCTTATATCATCTTCTTGAATATCTCATTGTATTTGTTGACTTGCTTGTTCAGATTTTCTCTTTAAATCATCTATAGTTTTTTTCATTTGTTCTTGTTGCTTCAACATTTCAAGCTCTTTTTTTCTATTTTCTTCTTGAAGTTTTTGCATTTTTTCATCTAACTCTTTTTTAGAATTTTCTTCTATTTTTTTAGATAAATCTCATTCTATTTTTTTTCTTTCTTCTAATAATTTCTTTTCCATTTCAAGTTCAAAATTTTTCTCTTTATCTTCTAATTCTCTAGCTTTTTTAAGCATTTCAAGCTCTATCTTTTTTGCCTCTATCTTTTCTTCTTCTGCTTTTTTAAGTTGTTCTTGCATATCTTTTATTTCAAGCTCTACTTTTTTTCTCTCTTTATCTGCTTGCTCTTCAGCAAATTTCTTTGCTTTTATTCTCATTTCATCTTTTTCTTTTTCTAATGTTTTTTCAAATTCTATTTTTTGATTCTCTTGCTGTTTATGTAATTTATTTTCTTGCTCCTTTAAAAGCTCATCATATTTATGATTAGCTATTTTATCAAGATCTATTTCAGTATTACAATTTGGACAGATTATATTTTGAGACATATTATTTATTTAATAAATACTTACCTTAATTTTATATAAAAAAGTATAAAATACAAAACAAAAAAACTAGAATAAATTCTAGTTTTTACATATCATGATTTTGTTCATATTCATACTCTTTATTAAAAGATTTTTCATATTTTTTAAATATAAATATCAAAATAGGAGTATAGATAAATGTTATTAGGAATACTACATTAAATACTATTGCTTCTAATTCTTGCATATACTCATATTCAGGAACAGCTGATGCAAGCATAAATATCATCAAAACTGAAAGTCATCATCTCATTCAACCAAAAGTCAAAACTGCCCACCATCTA